>JAJZNY010000315.1 GCA_021852245.1 Planctomycetota bacterium
GACGGCCGCCAATGCGCTCGATATGGGTGTACCGGCCAATTCAATTGCTGAAGCGGTCTTCGCCCGCTGCATGAGCGCCGTCAAGGGAGAGCGACTGATGGCATCGAAAAAACTCCGCGGCCCGACGGTCAAAAAATTACGCGCTGGCAGGGCGGTGATCGAGGCGATCCGTCAGGCCCTGTACTGTTCAAAGATTTGTGCCTACGCTCAGGGTTTCCAATTGATGCGCGAAGCCCAGAAGGAATATAACTGGACACTCGATTTCGGCACGATCGCTTCCATCTGGCGGGGGGGATGTATCATCCGGGCTAAGTTTTTGCAAAAAATTACCGATGCCTACAGCGCCAACCCGCAACTCGTCAATCTCCTCATGGATCCTTATTTCAAAAAGCAGATTCACAACGGACAGGATGACTGGCGGAAAGTGGTCTCGCTGGCGGCTGCCAACGGTATTCCCGCCCCGGCATTCATGTCCGCGCTGGCTTATTACGACGCTTACCGCACGGCGGTTTTGCCCGCGAATTTAATCCAGGCTCAGCGCGATTATTTCGGCGCTCACACCTACGAACGGGTCGATTGTCCGTCTGGTCAATTTTTCCACGTGGACTGGCCCGCTGTTGATCGCCCGGAACTCAAAGCCTGATTTTTGTCAGGGCGTACTTCGCATCCTCGGCCAACGCCATATGAGAAACCGCAATTCAGCGCGGAACGCGGGCATCCTTGCCTTGGACGAATATTCTAAAAAGCGTTAAAATGTTTTTTGTTTGAGTAATCGCCGAAGGTGAGGCGATTCGTACAGTGCATTTGTCGCGTAAGGGGGGCTGAAATTTGATAAATAATCTCGATCTCATCCTCATACATGGCTTCCCGCTCGATCATGAAATGTGGGCAGACCAAGTTCGCTTTTTCCGGGCCGCCGGCATGCGAGTATTGACTCCCGACCTCCCCGGTTTCGGGTCACGTCCCGGAAATCCCGCCCATCGCTGCACGATCGGCGCGTTCGCTGAGGATATCCATCATTTCATCGCCCGCAATGCGACTTCACCCTGCATGATTGGCGGATTTTCGATGGGCGGCTACGTCCTGCTGGCACTCCTGAATCGATTTCCCAAAGACGCATGTGCCGCCATTTTTATCGATACCCATCCGGCCGCCGACACGCTGGAGGCCCGCCAAGGAAGGCTCAAATCCATAGCCGATCTGCAGACCGAAGGGATCGGAGCTTTGCTCCGACAAATGCCCGACCGACTTCTATCGCCGTCGGCCTCTCCGCAACTTCGCAACCAGGTCGCGGATATGATCGCAAGGCAAAATCCGGCCGGGATGATCCAGGCTCAAATGGCCGCCGCCATGCGAATCGACCAGACACCCCATCTCCCGGAGATCAAAATACCGACGCTGGTGATTGGCGGTGCCGAGGATGGGATTACCCCACCCAAGGTGATGCAGCGGTGGTGTTCTCAGATGCCTGATTCCAGATGGGTTGAGATACCCGGCGCCGGCCATCTGACGCCGATGGAAGCGCCCCAAGCCGTCAATGCCGCCATCGATCATTTTGTGAAACACCCGCCTGAGATCGCGTTACGGCGTGAGAATTAAATAAATATGGTATTTCGCGGAGGCGGTCAGATCACCGGCTGATCGCCGGGTGGTGAGCTCATCTGACGATCACCGGAATAGGCGCTCGGACGCTGGTGTTTTTTTCTGCCGTTGAGGTAGGCATCCATCTGTCGCAGAGCCTGCTTGATCCGCAGTTCATTTTCCACCAGCGCGATGCGCATGTACCCTTCGCCACCTTCACCGAATCCACGCCCCGGGGCCAGCGCTACATCCGCATTTTCAATCAGGCGCAGAGCAAAATCGATGGTTCCTTCACCCGCCAGATGCTTCGGATCAACTTTCGCCCACACAAACATGCTGGCACGCGGCACTTCCACCTCCCATCCCAGTTTGCGCAGCCCGCTTACCAGAACATCGCGCCGCTTCTGATAGACAAGGCTCTGCGACGCGACAAAATTATCCCCCTTACGAAGCGCCAAAATACTGGCGATCTGAATCGGTTGGAAATGTCCGTAATCGTAATATCCCTTGATGGTTGACAGCGCACGCACCATCTCGCTGTTGCCACAGCAAAATCCCACACGCCACCCCGCCATATTGTACGGTTTGCTCATCGTGGAAAATTCAACGCCGACTTCCTTGGCTCCCGGCGCGGCCAGAAACGACGGTGCGCGGTACGAGTCAAAACACGTCTCGCCGTAGGCAAAATCGTTGATCAGCAGAACGCCGTACTGCCGGGCCAATGCCACCGCCTGCTGATAAAACAACGGTTCGACCGTCATCGCCGCCGGGTTGTGGGGGTAATTGAGGATGACCAGTTTCGGCCGGGGGAAGAGATTACGCAGCACATGTTCAATGCGCTCCAGAAACGCTTCATCATTTCCCAGCTTCACGCTGATGACGTTTCCGCCCGCCAGCGCCACCGCATACACATGGATCGGATAGGCGGGATCGCCCACAACCACGGTATCTCCGGCTCCGAGCATGGCCAGCATCAGATGTGAAAACCCCTCTTTGCTCCCAATGGTGACGACAATTTCCTTTTCCGGATCCAGCTCAACACCATATTTGCGTTTATATTTGAGCGCCACTTCCCGTCGAAGGTTGAAAATGCCGACGCTGGCCGAAACTGGTCATCCTCAATTAC
>JAJZNY010000132.1 GCA_021852245.1 Planctomycetota bacterium
CCGGAAACAAATCCATTCGCCGGTACCATGTAGTTCGGATCATTCATGTAGGGATGTGCATTTCCCGGCGTATTGGCATTGTTGTCCGCGATCCAATCACTCATGATCGGCCACGAGCCGCCCCAGCTTGATGTCTGGGTGGCATCAGCTATCGCGATAGAGGTCGATGGCGCTTGGACGGCGGATGCACGCATCGTAACCGTCTGATCCCACCCCTGCCCCGGAGCATACGTCCAGAAGAAGTTCGGATTGGCGGCATAACTGGACCAGTACCAACCTAATCCGGACGGCGTCCACCCGGGCCCGAGTGCGGGCTTGATCGTCGATGCCGGGCAGACAAACGTACCCAAATAGGCGGTATCCAATTGTGACGCCTCCGGATAATTGGTGGTATTGGTGGCTGGTTGGTTCCAGCAGAACCGGACCGGATCGAGATTCCGGTTGAACGTGTAGAGAAGGATATTCCACTCATCGGGCGGATAGAGTCCGTACGATGCGTCGTACCCGTTACCATACGGAATGGCATCTTGGTAGGTATTTTCATATTCCACCAGGATTTGTCCGATTCCATTCAGGTTGGCTGCGCATGTCGTGGTCAAGGCCTCCTCGCGTGCCTTGGCCAAAGCCGGAAGCAGCAACGAGATCAGAAGCGCGATGATGGATATCACCACCAGCAGTTCCACCAGGGTAAAACCCCGCCTTATCAATCCCCGCGTTCTCATGACATATCTCCTTAAAAGTCGATGCTCAGTTGAGCTAATTGTAAAGGGCTCACTTTAGGCCGGTATACGCCTGCCCAAACGCCGTCCGGCGAGCATGAGCGCCGCTGCACCACCAAGACCCAGCAACCCCATCGAGGCAGGTTCCGGTGTTGGCGCCCCGCTGGCGTCAAACGTCATGCCGACCAGATCGGTGCTGGTGCCATACGGATTATGCGTAAAGTAACCGGTGACGCTGGGCGACGCGGCGGCCGAAACAACGATCGTGTCGCCAGCCTGCGCACCGGTGATATTGAAAAAGTAAAAACCCAGATTTTGATTCGGATCAATATTCACAGACGTCGAAGCCGTTCCATCGGAAACCTGAAGTTGGGAAAGGGCGTCGTATCCCTGAGGTGCGATCACACCCAGTTTGAAGGAACTCGGAGTCCCGGCCCCAAGTGATATATCGAAAAGTTTATACAGGGTTCCGGCGGTGGTGCCGTTTTCCCCGCCCTCGCCCGTCTGAATAGCATCACCGGTGTTCGCAAAATTGTTGGTAACAGGATAGCTCCCTGCATACGGCTGGCCGGAAATATGAATCGCCGGGTACCCGTAGGCTGCCGCCATGAAATAATTCGATGAGGCCAGGCTCGGATCCATCGAAATGTTTCCCACGGTTCCGGTACTCGTTGTTGTCGTGAGCCACGACGGAAGTGACTCGAGGGTGGCAATGTTGCCGGAATTATACGAATAATTGACATCATCCGCAGTTGGCGCTGTGCCCGTTTCGGTAAATCCGTAAGTTACATTTGAGGGCACATCTGTTCCAAACATGATATAGCCCGACTGGCCGTAACCCGCTGTGCCCACGGTTGACGAGGTGCTACCCATCGGAACGGCGACGGTTTCATTGAGTGTTGAGTTGCTGGTTGTGGAGTTGACCAGCGAAATGGTCGCGGCCTGCAAATTGCCGATTCCTGCGATCGCACCGGCAGCAAAAACGGCGGAACTGAGAATGACCTGAATGGAACGTTTCATAGAACGTAACCTCCCAAAGTAAAGAAAAGCATCTGAACCGACAGCGTGCGATTGAATAACACTTTCAACCGCCGGGTTCTTCGTTGACAATCGATGCTCACTCTTTCACCTTTGGCGGTCTGACGAGTCTGTTTCATCTCTGCGGCAGACCTCTTTCCAGTGGCATTTTATCCCTATCATCCACTGGACGACCCAAATAACAGTTCCTCGTTGCGATTCGAAACTGTGGTTATCTGACCAACAGTTTATGCAACTGTTACAGAGTTTATTCCATACGCCTGTTGGTGTCAAGTGAAATCTTGAGGATTTTTTTGGGGAATTAAATTCACCTCATTTGCGGCGTTTTAAGGGTTTTTTAGCGTCCTTTTCAGCGGTTTGTGGGTATTGCCTGCCTATTTGGGGTGACAACCCGAGGCTGGTGGGCCACCGATTATCGCTCCTGGATCCATCACCATCCCGCGTGGGGAGCACGGTTTGGCGAATTTGGCGTTATCCACGACATCGCGACGTAAATCCATCGTTTCCTCGCCCGGCATAAATATTAAATTTTCGGACGCGATTGATCTTGTGTTTTGCAACCTGCAATGATAACTCGCAGCATGGTCTTCGGCTGTTCCATAATTCAAAGCCTCTGTTCACCGGTTTCAGTGAGCTCTGCGCCGATCCGATTGCGGGGTTTATACGCCACCGCAACTGAACAATAGTCCTCGACGGAGTGAGCCGGTTGCGATGTAAAGTTTTGTGGCGGCATGATATTGATGCATATCGATATCTGCGAGCGTCCCGGATCGGTTTTTGCCGAGGTTTGACGGTCGCCGGGGCCTGACGGGCGTCTTTTCCCTGTTTTGGCGCAGGCGTTTTCATATCGCATGGTTTTGGGCGCGATTCTGGTTTGATGATGAGGTTGTGGACCGGACTGTGCCGACGGCGGATCCGTGACGGCGTCTTCAGAGGTCGGAATAAATAGC
>JAJZNY010000068.1 GCA_021852245.1 Planctomycetota bacterium
AATCCGTCACCTTCCCTCTCGGTAAACAGCCCGCCACACTTGCCATGGCTGCTGGTTATCCTTCGCAGACACCTGCGGGACCGGCCGAATCTCAAAAGCTCGGTGTAACAGTTTCGCCGGTCACGCCGAAGACCGCCAAGATGTATGGATTATCCTCGCCGCACGGTGTTCTCGTGACGGGATTGCGATCTGGCAGCATCCTACTTGGAGACGGCGTGGAACCGGGGGATATCATCGTCAGCGTTCAAGGCCACCGGGTGAATTCTCCTGCCCAATTCAATCGTATTCTGAAGAAACTGAATCTCGCTAAAGGGATTCGAATGTCGGTCAGAGGACGCTCCGGAACTGAACGATACATCTTTGTTCAGAAAAACTGATATCGCGACAGTGCAGCTTCGGCTGACAAGGCCTATTCTCCTCATGGGCCTCCCTCAAGCGAGCCTCGACGGTTTAATCCGTCGGGGCTTGTTTTTTTCACCTGATTTCGGAATACGCCCGAAGGAAAACACAAAAGAGGCCGTCACCCTGAAGGTTATTTTGGAAGGGCAATTATTCTTGTTGAAGGGGCACAGGGGGCATAAAACCCGGTGGCCAACCTCCGGGGCTGATGTCCGCGCTCTGGCCATCAATTCCCGTAATGGATTGCATCATCGCCCGGCGGGGGTTTTTTATTCCGATCTCATTTCGCAGGCACCTCAGACCATGGTTGATATTCGTCTTAAACATCGACGGCATTATCGATTGGCCTTATACGCCGTCGATTTTGATCATCAGCATCGTCTGGAAAACTCCTTGCGCCCGTGCAGGCCTTCTCCCATTTCTCCCGGGGAAAATACATGGTCTTTGAGTGTGATGGGAGCGTGCGAATAACCATGAGTCCGATTCGAGGCGGCAATGCGGTGTTAAGCGGCGTGTTTTTCGATCCTCCCGGCGGATGACAATATCGCGGTTCTGGGTACCGAAATTCCAATGCCTTGCCGCCCATTGAAACCAAGCTCACCATGACGAAAGCTCGGTTCATTCTCATTTCTACTTCCATGGTTGAATGATCCGGAAATCTGAGGACTGCTGACACTCGCTAAACTGCTCAAATGAAGCTAAACTCTCCGCGTGTGGTTTGGCTTGAATGAGCGCCGTGTGAAGTCGTATAAATTGAAATCTTGGGTAAATCGGTCCGGCCGGAAAGGTCGTACGGCACCGGTCACTTCAGTAACCCGGCGACGCTGCACCTGCCTGCTGCTTGCATGCGCCGCCGCCATAGCGTCACCGCGGTTTTCCTCGGCCTTGGTGCGACCGACTGTATATCCTGTCCTGCGCCCCTCCGCGGCAATTGATCTGCCCATCACCCTCGGCGCGCCGCAGGTCTCAACGTGGAGTTCACGAAATGGAACCATCCATCTGGTTGCCGCCGGAGGAGTCGTCATTCACGTCGGTTATCGTGTACTTACGGCTCAGCAGGCGGCGATTTGGCTACGACCTTCATCGGCCACCGGGCTGCCGACCTTTCATGCCCGGTTATTTCTCCTTGGAAAAGTGACAGTTCGTGACGGTCTCCATGACCAGACGGTACTCCACGCGCCGGAACTGCTGATCACCACGCATACGCAAAATACCGTCGAATTGACGCAGGGCCCCCCGCGATCAGGGGTCGACACCACCGCCGTCGTATATCAACGCGGAGAGGCGGTTATTGCCCGCGCCGAGGCGGCACCGCTTGCGGCGACATTTACGCCGCGAATTCACATTCAGAATCTCGAGACCGCTCTGCGGTTAGGTTGGTTCGCCGAAGGTGCCCATAACGTCTTGATTCCGGAGCCGGTGCTTTCAACCGCACGGCAAAATGTCGCCAAGGCGTCCAAGCCGGTTCAGCCACCGATGGTTTTTGCAACCGGTCAAAACTTGACCGTCGAACAGGTAGGTCAGCAGCGAGTTACCGTCGCCCGCGGTCAGTTTTATATGGTCGTTCAGCAGGGGAACGGGGGGCCACCACTTGAACTCCGCGCCGATAACGCCGTCGTGTTCAGTCCCGCCGGTCATTCCCCATCGAAAAAGTTGGTGGGACATCCAACAAGCATCAATCAAAACGTGCAGGGCATTTATCTCGATGGAGATGTCACGATCACGTATGGCGATGAGTCGATTCATGCTCGCCGCGTGTATTACGACTTCACGACCAATCGGGCGATCATGCTTGACGCCGTCATGAGCACCTACGAAGTGCAGAATCATTCGCCCCTCTACATGAGGGCAAAAAGACTCCTGCAACTCGCACAGGGTGATTTTGAAGCTAAATCCGTAAAGCTTTCCACCGATGAATTTTACGTTCCGCATTATTACATCGGTGCCAGCAGCATGGCGATTCAGTCCCTCGCGGCTCCTGTGCACCATCAAACCCACGTGTACGCGTTTCAGGCGAAAAATGTTGTTGCCAATTTCATGGGAGTGCCATTTTTCTACTGGCCGTACCTTTCGGGAACCACGCGCCAGAATCCCACTCCGCTGCGACGTATTTCAGCTGGTTACTCCAGCATTTATGGAGCTACGGTGCGAACCGACTGGGATCTTTTCGGTCTGCTCAATCAGCCATCGCCGCCCGGCCTGAAAACCGATTTGGCGATCAATGAATATTCCAGCCGGGGACCCGGCACCGGCATTAACTCCTATTACTCCAAGGGCGACGCTCGCGGCATCCTCAACAGCTTCATCG
>JAJZNY010000243.1 GCA_021852245.1 Planctomycetota bacterium
TCGCCTGATTCGTCCGGCGACCAGAGGCCGTAGCTCAGTTGGTAGAGCAACAGACTTTTAATCTGTTGGTCCTGGGTTCGATCCCCAGCGGCCTCAATCTTTTCACAGCAATATGATGCAGTACTGCAGACGAATTGCCGCAGCCCATTTGACACATTACCCCTATCATTCCATCAACCTCTACTTGCCGACCTTCTATTCTGAATCGGTATCACTCCCGCACTGGCATCCATGGTTGCTCCCTTTTCCCCTTCAATCACCGGCTGATCATAACAATGGGGCATATTCATTCCATGCCAAAGTCGCATGAATGGGATAGACCCCCGAGATTGAATAGGCTGTGGACAAAAATCTGGGCGGCAGGCTTTTGGTTTGACCGGGAAGCTCGCGGGAGTGGAATAAACTCCCGCACCACGCTTTACCGCGGAGCCCCAGAGCACTATAACTGACGGACGATGGGTGATACGATTTATCGCATGCGTTGGATGCAGTGGTACTGGCAGGCGGACAATGCGTCTGTCAACGGCGATGTTGCCATCGGTGATCGGTGCAGCATCTGGTTTGGTGCGACGATTCGCGGCGATGTGGCGCCGATCATCATCGGACAACGGACGAACATTCAGGACGGCGTTATTATTCATTGCGATTCAGGCGTCCCGCAGACCATCGGCGAACAGGTCACCGCCGGGCACGGGGCGGTGCTTCATGGGACCCACATCGGCAACCGCGTGCTGATCGGGATGAAGGCTGTGCTGCTTGGACGCACGGTGGTGGAAGATGATGCGATCATCGCCGCCGGGGCAGTTCTGTCGCCCGGGATGCATGTGCCTGCCGGAATGGTCGCGATGGGCGTGCCGGCGAAAATCGTAAGGCCGGTGCGCCCGCAGGAACGCATCGATAATCTGGCCAACAATGATCATTACGTTGAACTCGCCGATGCTCATTGCAAGGACCCCGAAAACTATTATCGGCCGCCCAAACGATGCGGTATTCCGTCCCCTGCGGGTGTCACGGACCCGATGCGCTCGTGAATCGGGGCCAGCGCCCGTGACCATGATGGACTGTTGATTATTGATGGAGTGTTCCATGCTTCTTTTAACGCTTGTGATGCGATGGGTGCATATTCTCGGGGCAGCGATTCTTGTCGGCGCACCGTTTATCATGTGGTTTGGCATTTATCCGGCAACCGCCAAATTGCCGGAAGATCAGCGCCGCGATTTTCTGGAGACGGTCAACAAGCCCTGGCGCAAATTCTTAGGGGCCGTCATTCTTCTCCAGATCATCTCAGGAGTTTACTGGCTGCTGGTGGTTGAACATATGAATCGGGAACCGCCCCTTTATCAAGCCCTGCTGGGCGTGAAGATGCTGGCGGCCTTTGCGCTGTTTTTTGTACTCTCGGTGCTGGCCGGCCGGGCAAAAGTGTTCGAAGAATTTCGCCGCAAGGCACCGATGTGGATCGGCATTGCGGTTGGGCTTGGGATTTTGACCGTCATCTGCGCCAGTTCCATGCGGATTATCAATATGCAGCACCAGCGGGCAGAGTTGATGCACGTTCGTATCGGCCACGTGTCGATGAGTGTATCCAAGTAGATGTCATACCGTTTTCCGGTGAACCGCTCCGCTAACGTCGCTCAAACTACGATGGATAGGGCGGAAAATGCGATGGATCGGGGCGAAAATAATAAAGCGGGCGATGGGACTCGAACCCACAACAGCCAGCTTGGAAGGCTGGCACTCTGCCATTGAGTTACGCCCGCAGCAGGGCGGAATTATAACCGCAAATGCCGCGGCTGTGAAAGTTCCCCACACTCGCCGACCATGCCGCCGCCCTACCGCCAGCCGAGGCGGCCGGAAAAGACCTTCCCACCAGCCCATACCCCATCGGCTGCGGGAATTGCCGGAATCCGCTATCTCGCATACGCTTGTTGCCGTGACAGCAGTCGTCGGTCAACAAAGTGGTTATCATGGCGATTAAGCGCGATTATTGTATGAATCACCCGGATCGTCCCGCGATCGGACGATGTGTGGTTACCCACGCCCCCATCTGCACCGAGTGTTCCACGCAATACGACGGCGTGAATTACAGCCGAGAGGGGTTGGAGATCATGCGCCGCAAACGGCGGGCGTCGCAGGGTGGGCACTGGGTGACGCGCCATCTGTGGCTGCTGCTGCTATCGCTGCTTGCACCGCTGGCCGCACTGGAGATGGGTGGATGCATCTATTGGCTGTTTCTGAGCCTGATGCATCATCGATAGTTGACCGGTGGAATTGAGCTGGCCGGATTGAGAGGATCAGGACGTTGCCGTTATCCGCAGATGATTACTTTCCAGATACGGAGCAATTTCCCGCTCTGATGGACTGTGCCATCGAATTGACGCGCGATTCCGCCGCGTGGCTGATCCCCGCCTATATTCTGGCCAACGCCCCGCTTGCCTTGGCGCTGATCATCGGCCTTACCGCCGTGAGTTCACAGGATACAGGCGTGGCGCTGATGGCCGCGGCACTGGCAACACTGGCATTCCCCTGGCGGTGGGTCGTGCAGACCTTCATACAGCGGCGGCTGCTTCTGATTCTTTCACCCAAATTATCCATACCGCTGTGGCGGCGGATGTGGAGCATTCTTGTGCTTAAATTCATACTTTGCGCCATCGGAATAACGGGGGCATGCATTGCCCTGATTCCGTCATTTGCCTCGCT
>JAJZNY010000139.1 GCA_021852245.1 Planctomycetota bacterium
CGCCGGAGGGTAAAAATATCCCTCGGCCCGAAGTGGCGGCCGAAGCCGTCGTCATTGAAGATGATGTGTGGATCGGCCCGGCCTGCGTCATACTCAAGGGAGTTCACATCGGTCGGGGCGCATGGATCGCACCGGGCAGCATGGTGACGCGCAATGTACCGCCGGACGGGTTCGCCACCGGCAATCCCGTTCGCGTCATGGAGCGACCTCGGTGACAAGAATCATCCCCGGCGATTGGTTCCCCGGCGCCATTCCAAATAATGTCGTTCTCGGCGACGGCGTCCACATTGAAACCACATCGAGCTTTTCCCGTTTCCGCAGTCGACGGCCCGCAGCCGCGACCTTCGGCGATCACAGCTCCGCCTACGCGGGCTGCATGTTTGATCTTGGCCCCAATGCCGAATTGCATGTCGGCCCATGGACGCTTCTTAACGGCCTTTGGGTGATCGCCGATGGGCACGTTTCGATCGGTTCACACGGCTTGATTTCGTGGAATGTCGTCATCATGGATACGTATCGTGCTTCCCGCGATGCCGCAACGCGACGCGAGCAACTTAAAACCTATGCCCGTTCACGCGATCCTGATGTCCTGAGTTACCACGATCCCGCCGATGCGCCCCGTCCAGTCAAAATCGAAGATAATGTGTGGATCAGCTTTGACTGCTGCATTTTGCCGGGCGTGCGGATCGGCGCCGGCAGCGTCATAGGTGCCCGATCGGTAGTGGATATCGACATCCCGCCGAATAGCCTGGCGGCGGGAAATCCGGCCCGGATCATCCGGACCCTTGGCAATGAGAGGTAATTGCATGGCAGAAAATACCAAGCCTCGGGTTATCGTCAGTGGAATTCTTTTCTGGTACCCGCTGGCGGGAGTGACATTTCAGTTTCTGCATTATCTCATCGGTCTGCGCAAGCTCGGATACGACCCCTATTACGTTGAAGACTCCGCCCGCTGGCCGTATAGCCCGCAACTTGGCGATTCAACACCCGATGCCCAAAGCAACATCGACCACGTCGCCCCAATCCTGCACGCGCACGGATTTCAAAATCGATGGGCGTTTCGTGGCCGCTACGAGCATGGGGACTGCTACGGCTTGACCCCATCGCAGCTTATGGAACTTTATGCCAGCGCCGACATACTTCTCAACGTAACTGGCGCCCAGGAACTTTATGAAGAGCATCTGCGCGTGCCGGTAAGGGTCTATCTGGAAACCGACCCGGTCGAATCGCAGATTCAGGTTCATAAGGGTAATCGAACCGTCATCCGCACTCTCCAGCAGCATACCCATCATTTCTCCTTCGGCGAAAATCTGGGGCGGCCCGATGGCGGCTTACCCGTTGAGCATTTCCAGTGGCATCCAACCCGCCAACCCGTTGTGCTCGACCTCTGGCAACCTCTTCCGCCAACGATCGGGAATCGTTACAACACCATCGCCACCTGGAAAAACAAAGGCAAGGATATTGAATTTAAAGGTGATATTTATTACTGGTCAAAAGATCGGGAATTTGAAAAATTCATGGACCTTCCCCGTGCCAGACCGCTCGGTTTCGAACTCGCCTCCAAGCCCGATCCAGCCTCCGCCGCGCGGCTTCTCGCTCATGGCTGGCACCTCTCCGATCCGGTGCACATTTCTGCGGACGTGAACCGCTACCGCGATTTTATTCGCTCCGCGCGTGGCGAATTTACTGTCGCCAAAGATCAGAACATCCGTCTGCGGAGTGGATGGTTCAGTGATCGCAGTGCCTGCTATCTGGCGGCCGGACGACCGGTGATCAATCAGGACACCGCGTTCGGCGTAAGCCTGCCGACAGGGCGTGGGCTCTTTGCTTTTTCCACCATGGATGATATTCTTGCCGCGCTTGATGCCATTGAGTCCGATTATGATGGCCACTGCCGGGCGGCGCGTGAAATAGCCGAAGAATATCTGGACGCCGAAAAAGTCCTGAGAAAAATAATGGATGCCATCGGATGCACACCAACCTGCAACCTTCCCTCCGTTACCTGATCGTCAACGCCGATGATTTCGGAATCAGCAGCGGAACCAATCAAGGCATTCTTCGTGCACACCGTCATGGCGTGGTTACCAGTACCAGCCTCATGGTTCTCCGGCCCGCTGCCCGTCAAGCCGCAGAGTCTGCCGCTGACAATCCCCGTTTAAGCGTGGGCCTCCATGTGGAACTTGGCGAGTGGAATTTCGCCCGCAACCAGTGGCAATCTGTCCATGCGGCGGTGGATATCCGGGATGCCGCTTCAGTTCAAACAGAACTGCGCCGACAACTGAACATGTTTACAGAATGGATAGGCCGTCCACCCACGCATCTTGATTCCCATCAGCATATTCATATGAATGCTGAAATCCTTCCGGTATTTCGCTCTGTGGCCGCAGAATTGGGCGTCGTTCTGCGATCGTGTCATCCGGCGGTGCAATATTGTGGGGCGTTTTTCGGTGCGGACGAAAATCTGGCGCCGCGGCCTGATTTCGTCTCTTCCGCCAATTTGATCCGCCTCATTCAGCAGATTCCCGCGGGCATAACGGAATTTGGCGTCCACCCGGGACTGGACCTGGCATTAAACAGCGAGTATTGCGACCTCCGTCCAGCCGAAGTTGAAGCACTCTGCGCCCCGGAGGTGCGCAAAGTGATTGACGAGAGCGGAATCATTCTCACGTCATTTGCCCAG
>JAJZNY010000478.1 GCA_021852245.1 Planctomycetota bacterium
CGAGAACGGCGAAAAATTCGGGGTGAATGGTCGGTTCGCCCCCGCTGATCTGCACAATATCGGGTTGTCCCTCGTTGCGAACTACGGCATCGAGCATTCTGTTGATCTCTTCCAGTGAACGGTGCGTGGGTCGCGATGGGCCGGAATCGGCGTAGCAGACCGGACATTCCAGATTGCAATGATCGGTGATCTCGACCAGCGCGAGACAACTGTGCTGTTCATGATCGGGACAGAGCCCGCAATCGTAGGGACAGCCGTAACGAATCGGCGTGTTGAATTGCAGCGGCATCTGGCCCGGTTTGATGAATGACCGCTGCAGTCGATAAAACGCCGGATCCGTCGAGATGAGCACATTCTGCAATTTATGCTCCGGACACCATTTGCGCATGATGACGCGTCCGTCCTGCTGAATGATCTTCGCCTCCACCTTGCGCATGCAGATACCGCAGATGCTGGTGGTGATGTCAAGAAATAAATAATCACGATCCGGCATATGTCAGACCGCCGCCTGCGGCACGGCGGCCGGATCGCGAAGCGTAAATACGCGCCGGCTTACCAGCCAATAGCTGCAGTAAAGCGCAAGCAGCAGTGCCAGCCACTGCACGGCGGTAAGGCCGAACCAGGTGACCGGGCGCGGTTTCAAAAAGTCGATTGCAAGCCGATAGAATCCATAGCCGGCGATGAACAGGCGAAATCGGGCTCCTGCTGGAGACAGTTTGGGAAGGCGGGCGAGGACGACGCCGAATATGATTAAAAACAGGATATCGTAAAGCTGCACCGGCTGGCGGGGCACGCCATCACCGAAGTTTACGCCCCATGGGAGATGCGTCGGCAGGCCGCAGGTGCCGTCCCTGAGCCCGGTCAGGAAACAACCGATCCGTCCGATGCCCATGCCGCACATTACCGGGAAAACCATCGCATCCCCGGTTGAGTGATTGATTTTAAGTAATTTTTTCCCAAGTTCCACGCCCATCCAACCTCCGAGGAGCCCCCCCACCACCTCCTGGCCGCCGTGGATGAGCATCCAGAGCGGGTGCTGGCGCAACAGCACTGCGGCCTGCCAGGGACTTTGCGCCCAAGCCATGGTGCGGCTGCCAATGATCGCCCCGATAAAAAGAAATGCGATCAACCAGAAATTCTTTTCCATGCCGATGGGAGAGCTTTGCCCGCGGAGGCGGTTAATGACATACCAGATGATGCCGACGAGAAACGCCGTCCCTTCCGCAACGGAGTGGGCCGGCAGCGCATAACCGAAGAAGTGAAAGGTGACCGGGAAGTGCATAAGTTCCTTCCAATCCAGCCGATCAGGGGTTCACGATGTAAATTCCCTTTTGAGGAGTCTATCGCCGAAAGCGGAGAATTCAAAGCAGGATTATAAGGATCATGCAGGGGATTGAGGGCGAATGCGGCGGGTCCCATTTGGTTGTCGGGAGTTTTTCTCGGTTGGTACCTTTTAAGAAAGTACCATGCCCGCTGGTGGAGATGGGCGGGGTGGGAATAGCAGGCGGATGAGGAGATCCCGAATCGAGAAAGGCTCGCCCCAAATCCACGGCTTTACTCAAAATGCTTGAACCATGGGAGGGATTGCGACACCGCAGCGAGGAATGTACCGCGGTGGCTGCCGCCGGGCACTTCCACCAGATGGATCGAATGGCTTCCCATGGCTGCCTGATAGCCGGCTGCGAGTTTACCGAGCGGGACGGGGATGGCCTCATCGTCGGTGCCGTCATACATTCTCACCGGAGACAGAAACATGGTGCGGATGGTCTGCGACCGAGCTAAAAGTTTGCCATAAGTGGAATCTGCAAAATACACTGGATTTTGGTACGGTTTGCGAAGATACGCCAGCAGGGGAACGCGCGGCTCGATCAGCGACTTAAATATACGGGCAAGACCGGCCGGGCTGTGGTAATCGCGGTCATAAATTTTTCGGAAGGCTTGATAATATTTCGGCTTGAGTACCGATGCCGCCAGTCCGGGCTTGGAACCATAATGCTGATAGGAAAAAAGCGTCAGCCCCAGCAGTGTATTTTCCCAGATTGCCTCATGTTCTCGCGGGTGATAAAGCCAGCAATTGAGCGCGGCAAATGGGTCATTCGGTGAAGACGCGGTAAACGTGGCGGTAACCTTGATACCGACGGACTGGAGTTTTGCCAAAAATGCGGTCGTGACCAATCCGCCCGCCGACCAACCGGCGAGAAACAGCTTGGATTGCCGAATGCCTTTACGGGCCAGAAATGCGGCGGCAGCGCGATAGAGGCTCAGACAGGCGGCTTGTTCGGCACCTTTAACCGTGTATGCCTCCGGCAGTGGGGAGTCCCCCATTCCGAAATAGTCGGCCGCCTCTACCACAAAACCCTGCCCGGCATATTGGGCGACCATCAGCCTCGCTTCATATGCACCGGAATATTGTGAAAAGCCGGACGGATTGGTTTTTGAAAACGCGTACGACGGAACTTCATACTTGCCGTAGACCGTACCGTGCTGATAACAGACCACCGGAAAGGTATGGGCGCCGGGGATGATGGGGATGGCGATCAGACCGGAGACGGAAGTCGGCTTGTTGTGCCATTCGGGCACCACCGACGGGTATTGCACCCGGTATATCGCGACGGGAAAGCGTGCAGCGACGGCGGCAGGCCATTGGTAATTTTTGGATCGGCTGCCCGCAGGAAG
>JAJZNY010000102.1 GCA_021852245.1 Planctomycetota bacterium
ACCAGTATGATCGGGTTGCGGCCCTGATTCAAAAAGGCGTTGATGTGGTGGTGGTGGATACGGCCCATGGGCATTCCGGGAACGTCATTGAGACGGTGCGGGAGATTAAGAAGCGTTTCGGCATTGAAGTGATTGCCGGGAATATCGCCACAGCCGATGCCGCGGCGGACCTCATCGCGGCCGGTGCAGATGCGGTGAAGGTTGGCATCGGCCCGGGCAGCATCTGCACCACGCGAATTGTCACCGGCGTGGGGGTGCCGCAGATTACGGCCATTATGAATGCCCTCAGTGCCGCCAAACCGGCCGGGGTACCCGTGATTGCCGACGGCGGAATACGCCACAGTGGTGACATCACCAAGGCGCTGGCGGTGGGAGCGTCGGCGGTCATGATGGGTTCACTTTTTGCCGGGCTGGATGAAAGCCCGGGTGAGCTGGTGATTCGTCGTGGGCGGCGATTTAAGAGTTACCGCGGAATGGGATCCATGGGGGCGATGGTGCATGGAAGCGCAGACCGGTACGGCCAGGCGGGCGTAAAGAACAGCAGCAAACTGGTGCCGGAGGGTGTCGAGGGATTGGTGCATTATCGCGGTCCGCTGGGTGATTTTGTTTATCAGATGGTGGGAGGTCTTCGGGCCGGCATGGGATATGTCGGTGCGCGGACGATTCCGGAATTGCAGAGCCGGGCAAAATTTGTGCGCGTTACTGCGGCGAGCATGGTGGAAAGCCACCCGCACGACATCACCATCACGCGTGAGAGTCCCAATTATTACACGGCATCAGATCCGTCGATGGAATAACCGGCAGCCCGGCGGAGTACGCGACAAGCAAATCGCAAAGCTGTTGGTAGCGCGATCGGCGATGCCAACGGATGACTGAGATATCAGAATGATACTGCGAGGCCCGCAAATACCTGCTGGGCTTGGAATTTATCCGATCCCAGATCGAGTTCGTAATTCACAAATCCGCTCACGTTTTTATTGAAATTTATATTGAGCGAGGGGGCAATCACCGCCACATCCCGCGATGGTGAGGCCGTATTGACCGTAAAATTGCCCGTGCCGGCACCCTGCAGCTGGGCCGTAATACCTTGAGAATTATTCAGATATTCATGCCGCCAGCCCAATAAAATGCCCGGAACCAGCGTCGATTGATGCGAGAGATGAATCGTGTAGAGAAACGTTGCACTGAGCATGGAGCGGAATGAATCGGCACTCATCGAACTTACGTTCAACCCCGCCACTCCGCCACCCGTTTCACTGAAACTGTTGAAATCGGCGTGCGTATACCCCAACGATATCATCGGAATCATGGTCCAGCCCTGCAGCGGTGAATAGGGGTTGGAGGAGGTTGAATAGAGGCGGTAGCCCAAATCGGCGGATCCGTTGTAGCTGCTGCCCGAGAAGTTTCCGTGTGCTGTGGCGGAATAACTATTGATGGCGATATTCCGTGTTTCGCTGTTGTCCATGTAGGTGTATGCCGCCATACCGTCGAGAAACCAATGGGCCCCGTGCAGGTCTGCGTACACGCCGGGCGTATAGCCATCGACCGCACCGGTGGAGCCGAAGCTGTCCAGATTGATATCGCTGTGATCGTAGTTGAAGAATGCGCCCACGGAGAGAAATTTGAAGAAGGCGTAATCGGCACCGAGTGTGGCATTTTCCGTAGTTACATTGGAGCTGCCAATCGAGCTGGTGTCGGCATAGCTGTCAAACTGCGCCGCCCCGGTGATAAAGGCACTCCACCGTTGGCCGCCGGCGGCGGACGGATTGTACGGATTGGCGGCGGAATACCCCAGATACGACGGCAGACCGGCATCCAGCGTGACCATGCGGGATTGGTTCTGCAGCATCTGATCAAGCGCCAGTGAACTGCCCCCCTGCTGCCCCGGATTGAGCATGGTGAAACCGGAACTGTCAAACCCCGTCGCACCTGCATCCAGATTGAGCAGATGACTGCTGATGGTCTCATCCAGATTGATCCCATTCTGAATCGCCACCTGCGGAAATGCCTGCAAATCAATCGGAGAGAGCAGGTCGAGTGTATAGGGAATCTGAGCCGAATACTGGCTGCCGATGGCGTTGATCAGCTGCAGATAGGCTGAAGACGGATTCGATTGGCCGTTATAACCGTCGGTGGAATCGAGATATTGTGCAACGGCGGCCTGATTGGCCGTCAGGGCGAAGGGGACCAAAGACGGCATCTGTATGGTGAAGAGCAAATTAATATCGGATGGTGTAGCGGTTGTGGTGGCGAAAAGATCAATCGGATGCTGGGTGAAAGTGAGCGATGAGAAATTTCCAGTTAAGGTGCCTGCGGTCAGTACATTGAGCGATGTGCCGTTGGATGGAACGTAACCATTCTGCAGGGTGACGGTCAGGTTGCCGGCTAGGGCAGCGGTACCATTCACGGTATAGTGGTCGAATTGTCCATTCTGAGGTCCTCCCACACGGACAACCAGCGATCCCGACTGGCCCTCGCTGAGATTATTGGAGATCGTCAGATTGCCCGTGCCACCGGCAATTCCGAGTGTGCCGAAATCCTGCACGGCGGCGGTGCCGAAAGCCGCACCGGAATTCACCAGCAATGAGGCGCCGGGATTGATGGTTGTGCCGACCGTATTGGTATTGGCGCCCGTGAGGGTGAGTGTGCCGATAC
>JAJZNY010000325.1 GCA_021852245.1 Planctomycetota bacterium
GTTAATTAATATTGGCAACGTGTAGTTGCCTCCGATGAGCGCTTTGAGACCCATGGAAGTTTCACGCGTGCAATAGATAACCACAGGCAACGGGCCGACCTCCGGGTCGGCCCGATTTTTTTCCCCCCGCCGTTACGACACGCCTCCGACTCGGCGCCCAACGCTGCAGCGTCACCTGACCTCGACCCAATGCCCCAACAAAGCCTCCGAGCGAAATTAATGCTCCGACGGCCACGTACGCATACATGGCAAAGGGCATCGAAGCGGGCATATCTCCGTGAAACCGGATAAACTCACCATCGGTGACTGCAAATGCGAACACGGAGCTCACATGCGCCACCTCATAGCAGCCTTACAATTGACCCGGGCGGCACTGGCCCTCACCGCGGTAGCGGATGTATGGGTGTTAATGCTGCTGCACTTGCCGGGGGAGGCACCCTTGCAACACCCGCTATGGCAGATGTTGATCGCCGGTTTGGCCGCCCTGTTCCTTTACGGATTCGGTATGGCGCTCAACGATGTAATAGACGCCCGCCGCGACCGCGTTTTCGCTCCATGGAGGCCTCTCCCGGCGGGTCGAATCAGCATGCAGACGGCTACCATCGTCTCGCTGACGCTGCTTCTATTGGGATTGTTTTTTGCAGGGGCATTGGGTGCCATTCAGAACCAATCCGTCATTCCGTGGCCGCTGCTGGTGGCATTCTGCACCGCGACCTTGATTGTGTTCTATAACGGCCTGGGGAAGTTTCTCGGGCCGGTCGGCCTGATCACCCTCGGGCTTATCCGAGGATGCAACTGTTTGATGGGGAATGTTCATGCCCACAATCTTCTTCCGTCGATGGTTCTCATGGGGCATGTCACACTTTTCAGCGTCATCGGCTACCGGCTTGAATCCAAACGACCGCGGCTCCGGCGGCGAGATTATTTTCTGCTTGTTGCGGTACCGCTGGCTTTATTATTATTGATGATCGGAATGATGGGATACTGGCATACGCTGACCCGCCACTGGTTACTTCTGGGTCTGGGGCCCATCGCCGTGGCGCTTGTTTTTTATTCCTATGTTGCCTGGCAGATATTCCAACACCGCAAAGAACCGCGCCGACGTGGAGAAAACATTATTCGCACGGGCATGTTTGCCGTCTTCTTTTACGATGCCTCGATCCTGCTGGCCAATGGCCAAATCGCCGCAGCGTCGCTGATTCTGGCACTTTTCGGCCTGTCCGTGGCATTTTTCTATCTGATGAAAGCCGCCGGGCGTGGTCTGCCGACGGGCAAGCTGCATTATCGGATGCGAAGCAAAATCAGCCAGACTTGAGCGGTTCCCGGGGGGAGATTGCATCGAACCCCCGAGATGGTCGTTATAGTTTTGGATGGTGCGACGCTCGGCCGTCGCCGACACGCGACAGGAGTGCGAAATTGATATCATCGTCGGCTTCAAATGGTTACCGATTTTTCAGGGCTTATTTCACTGCGACGTGCCTGCTTGCGGGGGTGGGGACAGGATGGTGCCGAGGCGCGACGGTATTGGGACCGGGATGGCCGTATCGGCGAGCATTAACGGTGGCAACGGTCACCACGCGGGGGCCGGGAAAGCCGATGGCGTGGGCACGTTTCTACACCAATTCAAAGCGGCTGCCGGACGGAGCGGATCTGAGGGTCATCACCGCCGGTGGTCTGGTGATGCCGATGAAATTGCTGAGCGTTTCACCGGAAGATGATCAGGTGACGGTTGCCTTTGAAACCCCATCCCCCGGAACCTATTACGCATGCTGGGGTAATCCGCATCCCGGACCTCCCCCACCGGAACTGAAAATTGAACGCGGTGTTTATCTGCGGTCGTATCGGTTCCGGCCAGGCGGCAATCACTCGCCGGTCGGCATGCTTTCAGTTTTTGAACATGGTCAGGTGATCGGTCGGCAGATGGTGCCCAATATATTTTTAGGATACAACCCTTTTGGCTTTTCGCGCCGGGCGATGCTGCTTTACAGCGGCTGGATTCATATTGTGCGGCCTGGACGCTATACATTTGCCTTTGACGTCGCGCAGCGGGGATTTGTAAAGCTCGGCCGTGACATCCTGCTTTCCAAAACCGCCAACGGTGGCATGTGGGGACGGGTGCGATTTCATCGATCGGTGCATCTGCGCCGGGGCTGGCACAAGGTGGTTGTTGGAGAGATATGCCTCTGGCAGCCGGCGGGGGTCAGTTTAGATTGGATCCCACCGGGACAATTTCACTATCACCCCGTCCCGCCGCAGGCGTTTGCCGCTGCGCCGCGAGCAACGGCCGGACGCCTGCTGAAAATCGGGGGCGGCTATCAAGCGGACTTTACCATCAAACCCGAAGCGCAGATATTCGTTCCCAGTGACCATTATTTCCAGCGGTACGCGTTTGCTGTCAATGTACCGGCGTCGTTTGCTCCGGCGGTGCGCTGGCAATTCTCTGATGGGCAACGGGCGGTTGGGTTGCGGGTAGATCATGAATTCCTGACACCCGGTGACTACACCGTGAAGGTGATCATCAATCAGGGGACCCATCAGTTCACAGCCGTCCGCCGCATCGTGGTAAAAACCGAAATGTATTCGCGATTTCCCTACCCCCCCACCGACCCGGCCATCAATGTGGCGCGATTGATAAGCGGCTATCAACTTTCGCG
>JAJZNY010000178.1 GCA_021852245.1 Planctomycetota bacterium
GGCCGCCGGCCAGACTGCCGCCGAGACACATGCGTGAGAGCTTCCGCAACATCGGCAGAACGCTGTTGATATCACACCCGAGCACCATGGCGGTGCGCAGGGCGACTTTTCGCGTCGCCGGGGTGACACTGTTAAACAGGGCCGCCTCCCATGCGACGGCCACCTCGATTGAAAATGCATCTTTGGCCGCGGGGTCGGCGCCGATCTGACCATCTTCACCCCACGGCGAACCAAACGTATGGCGATAGATCGTCGCTGTGCTGGCATTAAGCCAGACATCCGGAGGCTTCGTGCACTGCGCAATCGCCTGCCCGATCACCCGGGTGGACTCGATGCGGGAATTGAGAATCAGATCGCGATTGCGGGCGTTGTATCGGCAGTTGACCGACCGGCCGGCAAGATTAATCACCGCCGTGGCCCCTTCCAAGGCAGCAGCCCAGGTGCCCGGAGATCGGCCGTCCCAGTCCAACTGTTTCATTCCCGCTGGGACGGCTTGGCGACGCCGGGTAAGCAGCGTGATATCGTAACCGGCATGTTGCAGGTGGGCCGCAAGCCGCTGTCCCAGAAAACCCGTCCCACCGGCGATGACAATCGATTTCATCGTAGATCCTTTCTATTGACGGTCAGGCATCAGGGCCGCAGCGCCGCCCATGCATAGACCATCGGAAAAATTGAAAATACAATATTCGTGGCGTGGTACCCCAATCGCAGCCAGCCGCTCGTCAGATAGGGTCGCACGTCGAGCACAAACAGGGCCACGGCGAGCCGTAGCAGCCAGAAAAGGGCAAAGAATCCGCACAGGGCCCGCGCCAGTCCACTGCCAGCCGCCAGTTGTGGCGCGAAAATAAACGTCAATGCGCCGAAGCCGATCAGACACAAGCCGATAAACGTGTAGTAAACCCAGAAGAGCCGCCGCACAAAAATCGGCACGGGGGCGAGATGCTGCCGGAGTGACACCACCCGTGGCATGGTAAACCCCGCGCAGAGCAGCCCGAGATGCAAAACGCCGGCAAGCTGGAGGCAGATTATCAGATCGTTGGTATGCATGTGGACTCCTATGTGGCTCCGATGCTGGAGAGCAGCGGCAAGATGACATGCCGGATAAATACCGGCGGAAAGAGCAGCGGCAGCGGCAGGACAAGAAACGTCAGCATAAACACCCGCCCCCGCGTCCCCGTGCTGAGACGAAATCTTCGGCCCGGTCGGCTTCGCTCGATGAGGACGCCCATGGCCTGAAACAGAAAATAACAGGTGGGCAGACCGTAGCCGCCGCCTGCGGGTAGAGAGATCGCCAGTTCATGCAGCAAGCCGGACAGGGCGAAGGTCACCACCGTTGCTGCGACCGTGTTGGTACGCCGTCGCAGAGGCCGGAAGACGAGCGGATTGGCCAGATCGCTGAAGGCGCGATTCCAGCGTCGCCCCCACAACTCCGCCAGCGACGTGGCGGCAAGGGGCTTGCACATAATGGGCACTGCCCGGACGCCACGCCGGCGCCACGCCACCGAGAGCAGGTCAAAGAAACCAAAGTGCAGCATGCAGATCATGCCGACCATGCCGATCCAGCCGGCGATGAGAGGATCAGTTCCGATCAGCAGACGGGCAATCCCCCAGAGCAGAATCGCGCCGGAGGTTATATTAACGGCGGCCGCTATCCAGTCCTGCCGTCCGGGCATGGTGGCTCGCTTCTCGCGATTCATAAACGCCGCTGCATCCATTCCCGGCCACGCAAATAAATAGGCCAGCAGGCGTCTGCGTGGCGGCGGAGCGTTTGTGGCAGCGGCGGGTAGCCGCAAACTTATCCATTTCAATCCGGCGAACAGCGCCATCGCAATCGCCCACATCCACATCCATCGAGCCAAAAGCGGCCGCAGGGAAAATGCCGCCATCAGCAGCAACGTCAGTGGAAGAAAATCGCCGAGATGCAGGCGGATGGGATGCCCGTGCGCTCGCTCAAGATGCTGAGCACAGCGACCGCCTGTGCACCCGCGATTGGCGGCCACCCATCGGTAGGCGGCGTGCAGGCCAGACCGAACTACGGGGACGCGGGCGAAAAGCCGAATCGGCCTTGCCCACCAGACATGCCGCGCGATTTCAAGCAGGGCTTCAGCCCCACCGAAACATTTTCCATCAGGCAGGAGAAACCGCATTTCAGCAAGCAGTTGCTTTTCGGGCATCTGCAGCCGCTGGCGCACCCAAGGCGTTTGGAGGGGTTCAAGAGCCAACCGCCGGCGCTGGAGCGTCCGCCGACCCCAGCTTGCCAGTTGGCGACAGAAGGGGCAGTCGGCATCGTAGAGAACCCAGCCTTGAATATCTGCGATATCTGTTATTTCAGTCTTCACAGAAATCACTCCCCAAAAAAAACTCATTGCCCCAGGCGCAGCAGTTTGGCCACCGCGCCGCCGAGCTTGAGGAATCGAACCAGGGTACCGGTCGGCCATTGGCGGACCTGCGTGTACCAGTTTGATGTCGTGGTCATGAATTCCCGCAATTCCTTCAGTTGTGCAACGGTGTATTCGTCGGTATGCGGATGGTCCGCCGCCTGCGCAATGCACTCTTCCAGCATCTGGCAGGTTGGATCGATCTCGCGGCGTTTACGCTCATCCATGATGATCCGAAAAAGTTCCCAGACATCGCGGATGG
>JAJZNY010000462.1 GCA_021852245.1 Planctomycetota bacterium
CGTATCAAACCATTTGGTCATCTCCATGGCGGGCAGATCACGGCGGCCGCCACCGCCGACACGCCCGCGGGCCATCGCAAAGTAATCCGGAAGCGTTACCGGCCCCGTGATGCCGAATCGCTCGGGGCCCGCCGCTCTCGGCATCCCGGCCGAGCATCAGCAGTGAAAACGGCCCGAGAATCACCGGCCGCGTGTGAATGCCCAGCGCTGCCGCCTCGAGAAATTCACGCACTGGTTTGTCATCGAGTAATTGAAACGGCCGACCGGAACTGAACTCCGGCACGATGTAGTGATAATTCGTATCAAACCATTTGGTCATCTCCATGGCGGGCAGATCACGGCGGCCGCCACCGCCGACACGCCCGCGGGCCATCGCAAAGTAATCCGGAAGCGTTACCGGCCCCGTGATGCCGAATCGCTCGGGGATGGCACCGACCATCACGGCCGCATCCAGCACATGGTCGTAGAGGGAAAAATCATTGCTCGGAATATGATCGATTCCCGCAGCCTTCTGCAGCAGCCAGTTGTCGTGACGGATCGCCGCAGCCGCCGCCTGCAGCTCGGCCCCGTTCACCTCGCCCCACCAATATCGCTCAAGACACTTTTTCAATTCCCGGCCGGGGCCGATCCGTGGAAAACCGAGGTTGGAAGCTATAACCATAATTCTCAATACTCCAAATCAACCATGACTGACGCCAGGATCACCAGACCAGCAGGCCGCCGGACTGGTATTCGGTCACGCGCGTTTCAAAAAAGTTCTTCTCCTTCCCCAGATCAATCGTTTCGCTCATCCATTTGAACGGGTTGGAGGATCCGAAATGCAGCGGCAGGCCGATCCGCTCCAGGCGCCGATCCGCAATGTACTGCACATATTCTCGAAACAGACCCTTGTTGAGGCCCAAAATGCCATCGGGCAGGCAGCTTTCCGCATATTGAACTTCATACTCAACCGCATCGAGGATCATCTGGACAATCTCAGCCTGCAGGTCGGCTCTCCACACGTCCGGGTTTTCCTCTTTTATGGCGTTGATCAGATCGATGCCGAAGTTCAGATGGATGCTTTCATCACGCAGAATATACTGAAACTGCTCGCCGATGCCGGTCATCAGATTGCGGCGGTGAAGCGAGAGAATCATCACAAACCCGCTATAGAAGAAGATGCCCTCCATGATGACATAAAAGCCGACGAGATTTTTGATGAACTCGCCGATTCCCTCGGGCGTTGCCGTCGTGAAATCAGGTTCCAGCACGCGGCGTGTGAGGCGCATCACAAATTCGTCCTTGCCGGCGATGGAATCCACTTCGTGATACATATTAAATACTTCGCGACCGTCGAGCGACAGCGATTCGCATATGTAATGAAACGTATGGGTGTGCACCGCCTCCTCATACGCCTGGCGCAGCAGATACTGGCGGGCTTCCGGATTCGTGATGTGCCGGAAGATGGCCAGCACGATATTATTTCCCACGAGACTCTCGCCGGTGGAAAAGAACCCGAGGTTACGTTTGATGACCAGCCGCTCCGCATCCGAAAGGGTATCGGACTTCCACAGTTCGATGTCCTTCTGCATGGATACCTCGCTGGGGAGCCAGTTGTTGGCGCAACCGTTGATGTAATGCTCCCATGCCCACTGATATTTGAGCGGCCAGAGCTGATTGACATCCACGGCGGTGCAATTAAGCAGCCGTTTGTTGCCGGCGTCTATTTTCTTGGACAGATCGTGGGGCGCGGATAGGGTTCCTGTGCAGCAACTCATGAGGGGTTCTCCTTAACGTAAGGTAATACATGTTCAATATATGCGCCGGACTACTGGCACGCTTCGCAGTCTGGATTATCCACCCGGCAGGCGGGGGTTGCGGTTGCCGCGGCAAGCGCCGGCTCGGAGGGTGTGGTACTGCGGCCGATGGCCACCTCCGCCGACGCCGAGCGGCTTTTCATCCACCGCGGCTGAATGCCATGCCGATTGATATCCAGACTCGATTTTTCAATCTGGGTCGCCGCCTGCCCGCGTAAATAATATGTCGTTTTGAGCCCCTTGCGCCACGCCAGAACATACATGTCGTGGAGCGTCGCACCGGAGGGTCGATCAATATAGAGATTCAATGATTGCCCCATGTCAATCCATTTCTGGCGGCGACTGGCGGCTTCAATGATCCACCGGGGTTCGATCTCAAACGCGGTCCGATACAGATTCCGAATGTGGGTCGGAATGCGTTCAATCGAGGCAATCGAACCGTCGTGATATTTGATTTCATCCAGCATGCCAGTATCCCACAGGCCCAGCGCCTTGAGATCTTCAATGAGATATTCATTGACGATGGTGAATTCGCCCGAGAGATTAGATTTGGTAAAAAGATTCCGATACTGCGGCTCAATCGACTGGGTGCAGCCGGCGATATTGGAAATGGTGGCCGTCGGGGCAATGGCGAGAATCTGGCAGTTGCGCATTCCGTTTCGCCGCACCACCTCGCGAACCTGCTCCCACGGCATGGTGGTGGAGCGGTCCATATCAAGATCGCCACCGCGCGCCGCCGCAAGCAGGTCGATCGTGTCGATCGGCAGCAGGCCTCGATCCCATTTCGATCCCCGATAACTGGCGTAAACTCCCCGCTCCTTCGCCAGTTCGGTCGAGGCAAGAATTGCAAAGAAGCTGATCGCCTCCATACTGCGGTCCGCCAGATCCACGGCCTGCGGATCGGCGTAGCTGATCCGAAGTTTGAAGAGCATATCCTGAAAACCCATGATCCCCAGCCCCACCGGCCGATGCTGCAGATTGGACCGTCGCGCTTCCGGCGTCGGGTAGAAATTGATGTCGATCACGTTATCCAGCATCCGCATGGCCGTGCGGACGGTGGATTCCAATTGCTGCAGATCCAGCCCATCACGGCCGAGATGCTCGGCAAGATTGATCGACCCGAGATTGCAGACGGCGGTTTCCTCCGGGCTGGTGTTGAGAAGGATTTCGGTGCACAGATTGGAACCATGCACACGACCGACATGATCCTGCGCCGAACGGATATTCGACGGGTCCTTGAAGGTAATCCACGGATGGCCCGTTTCGAAAAGATGAGAAAGCAGATGCCGCCATAATTTCACGGCGGGGACGGTTTTGTGCTGGCGAAGCAATCCGCGGGCGGCGAGGTTCTCGTAGTGGGCGTAACGGGCTTCAAATTCGGTACCGTAGAGGCCATGCAGATCGGGCGCTTCGTCCGGGCTCAGAAGCGTCCAGTCGCCGTTGCTCTCGACGCGTTTCATGAACAGATCGGGAATCCATGCGGCGGTATGCATGTCGTGAGTGCGGCGGCGCTCGTCGCCGGTGTTCTTGCGCAGTTCGATGAAATCCTCAATCTCAAGATGCCAGATTTCCAGATACGCACACACCGCCCCCTTGCGCTTCCCACCCTGATTCACCGCCAGGGCGGTGTCGTTGACGATCTTCAGAAATGGAATCACCCCCTGACTTCGACCATTGGTGCCGCGGATAAAGGCGTTGGCGGCACGTATGTTGGTCCAGTCGTTGCCCAAGCCACCGGCCCATTTGCTCAGCGCCGCATTGTCGCCAATGACTTTGAAAATATGGGCCAGATCGTCGCGAACGGTTGACAGATAACACGAACTCAATTGCGGATGCACCGTCCCGCTGTTAAAGAGCGTCGGCGTGGCCGACACAAAGCGGTAGGTGGAAAGCACCTCATAAAATTCCATGGCTCGCTGATTGCAGCCGTCACCCTCGTGCAGGGCCAGCCCCATCGCCACGCGCATCCACAGGTATTGCGGAAGTTCCAGTAATTGCCGATCATTGCGGATCAGATAGCGATCCGCCAGCGTTTGGAGGCCCAGGTAGGTAAATGTTTCGTCCCGATCCGGACGGATGGCCCGCGCCAGCAATTCCAAGTCGAACTGCGCCAATCGCGGATCAAGCAGGCCCGCATCAATTCCGGCCTGCACATACGGAGCCAATCCGCGCTCGATCATCACCGCCTCGACGCCGATGTCTTCCGGAATTCCAAGCACCTCGCGATAAAGCGTTTTAAGCAGCAGGCGCGTGGCCACCCGGCCATACTCCGGCTCGCTTTCAATGCGCGTCCGTGCCGAGAGGATCGCCGCCAGAGTAACCTGCGATTCCGTGGCCCCGTCAAAAAGCGACGCAACCGTATCGGCGATGAGTTCCTCCGGACTGCAATGCGTCAATCCGGCGCCGGCGGCGTAAATCGTCCGTTTGAGCGCGTGGATATCCAGTGGTCGGCGGTTGCCGCCAGCATCCAGCACCGAGAGACGCTGCCCCGGTCCGCGCGATTGAGTTCCGTCGCCCGTCAGTGTGCGCACCCGGGCCCGCTCCTGGCGATAGAGAATGTAGCGACGCGCCACGTTGTAGCAGCCGGCCTGCATCAATGATATTTCAACAATATCCTGAATATGCTCGACATGAAGCGCCTCGCCGGAAGCGCCGGCTTTGCGAACGGCGTCGATTGCCCGGTCGGCCGATTCCTGCACCAGCTTTTCCATCTCCGCGGACGGCGCCTGACCGTCCTGCCGGCCCAATTCAGAATTGAACGCGGCGCGAATCGCCTGCACGATCCGCTGTGCGTCAAATTTCACCACCCGACCGTCGCGTTTCCGCACCGACATCCGGCTCATTGCATCCACCATCGCGAACCCCCTTTCAAACCGCCACCCATCGGCCGCCGAGGTCGATGGAACAGGCGTTGATTTCATGCTTCGGGGAGATGGCAGACGAGCGCACGGACATGCAGATCAGCTGCGCGGGCAAAAACAACCCGCGCCGATTGCATATGCAGACATCGACCATCGCTCCCGCGAGCGAAGCAGACCTGCGGATGGGTTTGGCGCTGAAAATGCCCGAGGGAAAAGCCCAGCACAAAAAGTTGGGCACAAAACTCAGGCAATTTAGTCCGAAACCTTCCCGCGAGGTTCTGGTAAAAAGCCGCCCCGATCAGGGACGGTCGCCGGCAGGTCTTCGGACTCACAGGCTGAAGGGCGCTGGTAAGAGCAACCCATTTTCCTACTTGCCGTCACTTCCCGTTCCATGGGGTGGAACAGTGTCGGGGCTAAAGGGCCACCGGACGGCGTTCGTTCCTGTTTACCGCTGCGGGGCAGTTCCGGATTCGCACCGGATTCCCTCTTACGTTACCACACAACACTAAATGTTGATGGCAAACCAGCTATAGGCACATGATATAGCGGTATCGATTCTTGTCAACTCTCAGCGAATCCGCCCATCCCCACGGGATTCGGGGTGGAAACTTTTGGCCCTGATTGCACGGGAATGCGGTTTTTACCACCGAAGTGCGAAACTTTTGCTCATTTGTAGGCATAGCAGACTACTACAGCCTAAAGCCGTGGGGGCGGTGTATGGCCAGAGCGGGAACAGCCGGGGATCGCGTCCCGGTGGGTAAACCGCCCGGATTTGAGGAAACGTGCAGCAGGCCTCATACCCGACCCCGCGGCCAGAGAATCGAGGTAAGAACATGATTTTGTCATCCCATCCGCGTGGTATCGCCAGGCAGCCGGAAGTCCGAGACGTCGCACTCCCCTTGCCGCACGATGAGGCTGGCGAGCGTAATGTGATCGCATCGATCCTGATTGACCCGGAATGCTTCAGCGATGTGGCTGAGATTCTGCCCACGCCCGGCGCTTTTTTCGGGCTCCTGCCCCAGGCCGTCTACGGCGCGATGCTGGCACTTCAAAGTGCTGGCGACCCGATAGACATTTACACGGTCTCGGCCCGGCTCCGCGAGAGCGGATATCCCCGCCTCGATGACGCCCATGCCTACCTTACCGAAGCCCTCAACTCCCTTCCATCCGCCGCCAACGCCATCACCTACGCTAAAACCGTCGCTGAACTCTGCGAGCGGCGCCGGCTTTCCATCGCACTCCGCAATGCACTTATCGGATTGCAATCCGGCGCAACACGGGAAAGCGTACTGGCGACCTTGGATGCGGAATCACAGGTGTCGGAGCGGGCTGTTAAAGAGGAAAAGCGACGGCCGGTGATGCATTCCGCAGCCTACTACGGCGTGGCGGGTGAATGGGTGCGATTGGTCGATCCCCACACCGAGGCCGATCCCGCTGCGACGCTGCTGCAGTTTCTCATTGCGTTTGGCAATGCGGCCGGGCGCAGAGCCCATTTTCATATCGGGGCCACCAAGCATTATCTGAATTTATTTGGGTGTCTGATCGGGGCGACCAACGCGGGCCGAAAGGGCACATCGCTGGAAGGGGCCCTGCTGCCCATCCGATTGATCGATGAGGCGTGGGCGGATCGTTGCCAGGCGACCGGTTTATCCAGCGGCGAGGGGTTGATTGATACGGTTCGTGATCCGCAGATTCAGGCCGATCAGATGATCGATGCGGGGGTGCAGGACAAGCGGCTGCTGGTGATCGAAACCGAACTGGCCGCCCCGATGCAGCGGATGGGCCGCGACGGCAACACCCTCTCGACCATCGTCCGGCAGGCGTGGGACGGCGGGCGGCTGCAGACGATGACCAGGGGAAACCCGATGCGGGCCACGGATGCCCATATCAGCATCATCGCCCACATCACACCGGAAGAGCTCCGCCGACTGTTAACTGCCAACGAGCAGACGAATGGATTTGCGAACCGCTTTCTGTGGTGCTTTGTGCATCGCAGCAAATACCTTCCCTTTGGCGGCCGGATCGATGAGACCCTGCTTGGGCCGATCCATGCTCACTTGATGGATGCCCTTGAATTTGCCGCCCAACCGCGGGAAATCGTCATGAGCCGGGATGCCGCTGCGGCGTGGGAGGGATATTACCGGCAGTTGACGGCCGATCTGCCCGGCGTGGTGGGAGCCATGACCGCACGTGGTGCGCCGATGGTGCGGCGGCTGGCGTGCATTTATTCATGCCTGGATTTTTCGGAGAAAGTGGAGTTGGTGCATCTTGAGGCGGCGATGGCGATCTGGAATCATTGTCGGGAATCGGTGGAATATGTCTTTGGCAATGGGGATGGCGGCGACTTGGCGAGATTGATCGACTGGATTGATAACCGCGGCGGAAGCGTGACGGTTCGTGAGGTGGCGAGGACGGCTCCAAGGCGATACCGCCGCAACGCCGAGGAGTGGTTGGAAAAATTGATCGCCGCCGGCGAAGGGAATTGGAATATACCAGATTGTCCGGGGCCCGGACGACCAAGGAACTTATTCAGGCTTGCGACGCTGGCGACGGTGACGGAAGTTGAGAATGGCCCTGACGAAAGGAATAACGTCGCCGTCGCCAGTGTCGCCGATGTCGCAACCGCCGCCGATCCTGAGGACGACCTGCTCTGAACCGCCGGGGCGGCCGGGCCGCCAGAGCAGAGAGGCGCTCGGCGGGAGATCAATAGAGCTCACGTCCATATCTCACGCGGAGGCGCGAAGTTCGCGCGGAGACGGCACGACAAAGCGTGCTGACGCACGGCCAATGCCTCTGAGCACCCCTGCGTCCTGATACCCCGCGGTCGAAAAGGCCAACACCCTATCGCGCAGCACCGCACCTGGCCACGCGAAAATGAGGTTTTTGCCCCGAAGTGCGGGGGTTTGGGTGGGCCTCGTGGAATCTGATGTCGGGGTAGGGGCGCCTCCGCCCGCCGCAACCCAATGCCAGAAAGAAAAAAAATATTGAGCAACGGGAACCCGACAAAAATCACGATGGGGCCGGCCCCCAACCCGCCTTGAGGACTCCGCATAAGAAAATAATACGCAAGAGTTAACGGGTTGGGGCTCGCGTATTCGCTTGTTTAAGGGCTAGGCTGTCGAACCAAGTTCACCCACGACTGGGACGCTTTGTGCGCCCTCCCCCTCTGCTTTCCACTGATCACGAATTTCTGCAGCGCGACGAATTACTCGGTTCAGGAGATCGGGATTTCCGGGCCGCCGGTTGTCCTCGCGGTGCGGCCCAAGCCTTTCAATGCCCATGTTCTCAAGTTGCTCGAAGAGTGGCCGCAAAGCGTCCTCCGGATTACGAAAAAACAGCGAGCCGCGGATGCGCACGAAACGCCAGCCCAATCTTTCCAGAACCATTTGTCGTTCCAAATCATGGCTGCACTGCTCAAGCTGGTGGTACCGCTCACCATCGCACTCCACCGCAAGGCGGCTTGTCGCTCCGTCCACGACCAAGTCGATCCGATAATAGCCCACGGGGACCTGGAACCGCACCCGGTAACCGTCTTGGATCAACCGCTCGGCGACGGCCTTTTCGAACGGCGATTCTGTCTTCGACGCCGCCTCGTCGATTTCACGGCTCATACTTCTCGGGTTGAGCGCATGCTCAATAAGCCTGCGGCGCAGGTCGCCGACCTTCAGGTCGCACTCCAGATCAAGGGAATGGACCACCCATAGCTGATCACGGGCACGACTGGCGGCAACGTTGAATCGCTTCTTCACGGATGCGCCGGGGCCTTCGGAGCGCCTGCTGAGCGGCTCTCCATCGGGATCCGACGCATCGACCAATGAAACGAAGATAATATCACGCTCATCACCCTGAAACTGTGCAGGGCTACCGCATACTATTCGCCGCTCCATGAGCGCCGCCGGGGGGAGCCGCTTCCGGAGTATGTCGTCAACAATGGTGGCCTGCTCATCGCCCAACAGCGATATCACGCCAAAGCTCTTTGCAGCATATTCCGGCTGGTCCATGCATGCCATTGTGAGTGATGCGATCTCGATTGCCTCGGCCCGGTTAATTTTTTCCTCCCGAAAGCCATTGGCCACCCGGTGGCAGACGGTGTGGGGCCGGATCGCCACCCCCGACATGTCGCGAAGGGGCTTTATTCTGCCGTCGTAGCTCAGTTGGTTGCTAAACTCGATGATTTCTGGTGCACAGCGAAAATGCTCGCGCAGACAAATATTACCCCCGAAGCTTCGCGCGGCTATGTCGTACAGCGACTGCTTTCCATCAAAAAGGTGTGCTCCCGGAACATCTGAGAGATGTTCGCTAACCAGACGATCGATGGGGCCCTGAAGTTCTCCAACGGCATCCGGGCTAACCTGTTCGTCATCTCCCACTACCACAATCCGCTTTGCGAGGTACAAGGCAATGAGTCCGAGAATGTCGCACTGGCTCGCCTCGTCCACCACTACAACATCAAAGAGGCCCGGGCGGATATCAAAGGTTTCGGCCAGCCGGGAAAGCGGCACAATCCATACGGGCACCGCGTCGCGGCATTGCCCCATTTGTTGCCGTGCCGCAGCTCGCAGCTCTGGCGCCCGCTTTCCGGTACCCCGTCCGAGTTTGCGGATGGTCTGAAGCCAGCCGAAGAGAGCCAGCTGCTGCGGCAGGCCGATGCGGGTCTTTTGGGCGGCCCATGCGAGCTTGCCGACTGCTTCGGCTGTTATTTTCATCAGCTGATCATTCATTTCGCGGATCGCGTGTTGCAGTGAGGTAGCGTCGCGGTCGTGCCGGTCGCTTAACGCCTGATCCAGTTGTTTCCAGAGCCAGGCACGCTCGGGGTCACCGGGGGGAAAAGAGCCGTCGTGAGGGGAGCACCGTTTTTTGATCGCTTCGGACCAGCCGGGCGCCGATATGGACAATTTCTTAAGTAATTCAGCACGGCGTGCGAGCCGGAAGCGGATATCAATTAGAGCGTTTAATCGCTGGTAGGCCCGCCTATATCCCTCGACGTCGTGCCGCTCCAGAGAACGCAGCAAATCGGCGGCGGGCGTTCCATCTGCAACCTTTGAGCCCGCGGAGCGCACATGTTGAAAAAGCGCCGGGGCGCGTTGCAACCGGCCCTGCAACTCAAGCCATTGCGAGCGCGACTCAATGCAGGGCGATATCACGCCCCTTATGACGCCTGCAATTCGCAGGGCCTCCCCTTGCCGCCCCGGCTGAGGGGGTGCCTGGGCCAGTAGCTGCTCCACGTCAAGCCCGAGCCCACCAAGTTCGCGAATCAGCGGCCGCCACACCCGTTCGCCCCAGTCGAGCAGCTTTCGTATCTCCCGGATGTAGTGCTCCATCATCCTTTCTGGCTCCTCGCCAAAATCCGCGGACCCCGGGCCCCCTATCGGATTTAACAGGCGATCCCAGGCCGTTACCAAATCCTTGCGGCAGACCACCACCGCGGATGCAGCGAGCAGGGCCCGGAAATCCTCGGGCTTCTCCGGCCTCTCGCCATTCACCTTGACTCTGCCAAGCAGGCGCCGCCAAGAGGGATGCTGGAGCAGGCAAAAAGGTGAGAGTTTTTTGCCCCCCTTTAAGAAGTTCAGTATCTCACGGAGCAAGGCCATCTGATCCTTAGCCGAAATATCGGTGGCCAGTTGAGGCCCATGCATTGCGGATTTTTCGTATTCCACCGCTGCGAGCTTAGCAGTGTTTTCGACATCCTTGAAAAGTTTTTCCCAAGGCGCATGGGAGCCGGTCCGCCCAAGTCCAAGCGAAACCAAGCACGTCCGCCAGGCAGGCGCGCTCGGCGAGCCCCAATCCTCGACGGCGGCGAGCAAGTCCCCACGAATCCCGGACAGCCTACTCAGTTGGTACTGCCACTCGCTGGCGCCAGCTGTTTTCCCACTATCCACCGCGCCGCCCGCCAAACTATGCCGCAATTTGGCAACGTCTATCCCCGGGGGATCCCTCCAGCACTGTCCGCCCCGGTTGGGCATTTTGTTCAGCCTCTGTGATGCATCGACGAACTCGGCAAATTCATCCGGGTTGGGAATTCGGTCGACGTCCGGTGATGAAGCGGCAGCCTGCACCTCGTCGACGGGCGTAATGGTCAAGTTGAAATTATAGAGTTCTTCCAACTCCTCCGAGCTAAGGGGCAACGCACTGCCAACCGCTACCGAGCCCGGTATCCAGTCATCGCGCCCAACGCCTTCCGCCAGCGTCTTTGCCGCCGCAGACGGGCGCACGGACCGCCCATTTATCGCAATTTCGCGGTGCTCGCCTTGGATCGTTTCCAATAGTTCTTTTCGAAGGTGGCGGATGCGGTCAATAATGGTTTTGCGCTGTTTCAGTGCAGCTTCAGCCTGGCCGCGGAGTGTTCTGGCGTCTGACCTGTCCAATTGCTCCGCGATGTGTTGGACGGACGATTCAAATTGTCGTCGGGCCTCGATATCGTTGTCGAGCAACGGTACGCAAAGTGGGCGCAGAGGCTCATCCACCTGGTCTCGCAGTACCCGCAGAGCCTTGGCGGTGTGGCTGGTAACCAGCACGCTCTGGCCGCGGGCCAAGAGGTGCCCAATCAGGTTGGCGATGGTGTGAGTCTTGCCCGTGCCCGGTGGACCCTGTACGAGCACCGCACCGTGTTCCTCCAGCCGTTTGGCTATCTGAAGCTGCTCGCCATTGGCTGGTTTTGATAGCAATATTTGCGAATCTTCGTTGGCGCTGCTCGCAACCTCTCCCGAAGGTTCCTCTTCAGGAGCGGCCCGAGTCCCTGAAATTCCAACCACGCGCGAGATGTGGTCCGGAATTGGTTCGCCGCTGGCGATACGATCCAGAATCTGATCCAAGGCCAGGTCGAATCGTCCTGTCCTCTCGCGCAAAACCAGCAATTGGCAGCGCTGAATACTGGGGCATTCCGGACCTGCCTGCCAATCGTGCACCGCCTGTGGTGCCAACAGCACACCTCCCGGCGATAGTTGATTAGCCAGCTCCCTTAAGAAGTCGTTCGTGGCAGCCTCGTCAAAAAACCCAGCATCTTCCCGTTCCAGTTTGCGGCGCCATTCCCCAATCTTTTCTCCGTCAACCCCCGGCAGTTTGCGGAGTAGCTGCGTATATAGCTCCACCGGCTGGTCGGTGGGGACAATTTTGAATTCGGGTACGCGGGCGTCAAATTCCAATTGGACCCGTTTAAGCAACAGCGGGTGTTCCACACGGCCTTTGTCCAATTCCCAACGCAGCATGCCATCGCAGAAAAGCAGCTCCGGCGGAGGCGTTTCACGTTCAATTCGGGCCTGGACCTTGTATATTTTTTCAAACACGTCCCGCGATTCAAAGGCCAACCGCTGGCCGCCGGCCCAGATTTTCCAGCGAGCCCGCCATTCCGTGAGGGCTGCCGGGCGGCGCGGATCATCGTCGAACTCTTCAGCCCTGAATTCTGAAGGCTGGGTCCCGCGTACCATTCGGGCGTTAATATCTACGCCCCGCCGGGCATCACCCCATCCTGGCCGCAGCCAGTCGCGAATGATCGCGGGAGGGTCGGGCGGTTTTGGTATTTCAGGCCGTGAAACCCGCAGAATGACGGCCTCCGAGGCCGAGGAAGGGTGCCCACCCGCCATGGCATCCGGTTGGTAGTTTGAGATGGACGAGTGGTTTGGTAGAGCGCCAATATCGAGCCACCAAGGTGCTTCTCTGAACCGCGAAAGAGGATGCTGCCGCAGCGCGTACCACCCTTGGAGAAATCGGAATAATCGCAGCACGCGGTCGCGGGCTAAATTCCCACCCTGTTCCTTATCAAGATCCATACCTTTGGTACCATAACACACAGTTATTGTGCCTGACAAGAGAAAGAGAGCTCCTGGTAACCGATAGGGCGCGGCAATCCTTCCGCGCGAGCCCGAAGCGTGCAAGAAATGTGGCGCGGCCTTGGTGAGGGCAACGGTGCTCCACGAATATGCCGCGTGGTCAGAATTGAGCTGTTTCTTGTAGCGGCGGCAGCGTAACGGTTCGTGAGGTGGCGAGGACGGCTCCAAGGCGATACCGCCGCAACGCCGAGGAGTGGTTGGAAAAATTGATCGCCGCCGGCGAAGGGAATTGGGATATACCAGATTGTCCGGGGCCCGGACGACCAAGGAACTTATTCAGGCTTGCGACGCTGGCGACGGTGACGGAAGTTGAGAATGGCCCTGACGAAAGGAATAACGTCGCCGTCGCCAGTGTCGCCGATGTCGCAACCGCCGAAGATTCTGCCGACGATCTGCTCTGAACCGCCGGGGCGGTGGTAACCCAGCGCTAGCGAAGCTGCAATGGATAGGGGCGATGTTATCTACTACCCCCAACCGGATTCGAACCCACCGCTAAACCCGCGGAAATCATGCAGGTCACGGCCAAAAGCGGCGCAAAAAGCGGCGCAGTTTCAAACTCATTGCAGAATTCCCCGCCAAATCATCAAATCGACTCCCAAAGCCGAAGGCCACATCCGAAAGATAGGCTCGATGCAGGGCTCCAATCCCTAATCGATGTTTGGCCTCAACTCCCAGACCCGGTCAGGGCGGCAATCTTGATGCTCTCGGGTCTCCAACCGACAGATCTTTCCACCATATCCAGATCGGAGGCGGTCAGATGACTACCGTACTTTGGCGAGGAATCGACACCCTTAAAACCGGATACTATTGCGACGGCACAGACCCAGTCTGGCAGGCCGTATCAATCCACAAACTCAAGTACCGCGAATCCGGAATCCAAGCAACTTACAACGACACCAATATCTACGTGTGCCCCGCCGCAAGAGGCAAATACAACGCAAGTCTCGAAAACCGAGGAAACGTCTACATGATACGCAAAGACCCATACCGCAGCAGAGATGAATCGCCCCACGTAATG
>JAJZNY010000090.1 GCA_021852245.1 Planctomycetota bacterium
CGGAGGGGAACCAGTTCAGATATTCCGGATTGGCCAGAAATCCAATCGCCATCGATCCCACCCAGATCACCGGCAGCGAGTAAAGCACCAGCGAACCGATACCGAACGCCCGATCCATGAACCGACCGCGATAAATCGCCGCCAGCAATCCACCCGGCACGGCCACCAGATAGATAATAATCAGGGAGATGATGTTGATGGTGAGCGTAACCGGCAGCCGCTGCATGACCAGTTTGGTCACCGGTTCGGAGAATTTGATGGACGTGCCCAGATCGCCATGGAGGATGCGCCCAATCCAATCCACATATTGCATCACCAGCGGAATAGGTTTGCCGTTGCGGTTGACCAGATGCAGCCGCCGCTCCATGAAATGTTCCTCGGCAAGCTGAGCCTGATGAGCACCGAGCATGCCCGGTGCAAAACTTCCACCGGCGGTGGTCAGCCCGGGAGCCATGCGGATGACGGCAAAAATAATAAAGGTCATCCCGATGAGGGTGGGAAACATCAGCAGTGTGCGTCGGATAATGTAATTCAGCATGATCCTGCCGCGCCCTTGGACGCGATCTCCCGCATATTACCGATACTTCTGCAGCGCCAGTGGCACGTACCAATCCGCCTCATCCACGCCCGTCACCGGATACGGCTTGGTGTTATGGATACGTTTATTGATCGCGATGAGATCGTAGGAGGTGAAGAGAAAGAGATAGGGCTGCTGGCGATAGATCACCGCCTGAAGCTGATGCCAGATGTGCATGCGATTTTTGTAATTCAGCGTCCGACGCCCCTCGATAATCAGTTTATCCGCCAGCGGATCATCAAAATCGCCGGCATTACTCCCCTCATTCTTGTAGCTGCCGGAATACCAGATCTGATACGGATCATTTTCAATTGAACCGCTCCAGGCGAGCATGACCGCATCGAAATGGCGGTGATTAATCTTCTGCAGCATGGTGGTAAAATCCAGCGGATTAATCTGCATATCAATGCCGGCGGTGGCAAATTGCTGTTTGATATATTCCGCGATCCGTTTACCCAGAGGAAACTGCGACGGGATGGTAAGCCCGAATCGGAATTTAACACCCCCGCGTTCCAGCAGTCCGTCTGAATCCCGCCTCCAGCCGGCTTTTTTCAGCAGGATGGCGGCCTGCGCCGGATCATAGGGAATCGGTTTGACGTGCGGGTTATTCTGCGGACTTATGGGATTAAAGGGCCCGGTGTTCTGCACCGCAAGTCCGTGCAAGAAGGTTTTGATGATCGCCGGTTGATTGACGAGCATGGCCAGAGCCGTGCGCGTGCGGCGGTCCTTGAACCACGGTTTTTTCAGATTCCACCCGATGTAGCTGTAGCCGGATGAGGAACTCAGATATTTGTAGGTGGTGAACTTGGCGAGGAACGATTTGCGCCGCCGATATTTCAGCCACTGCGACGGCTCAAGCGGATCGGCGTCGATCTGCCCGGCAAGCAGGCTCTGAAGCGACGCCTGCGGATTACTGATGAACCGGTAGACAATTCGATTGAAAATCGGCCGCGGCCCCCAGTAGCGGGGATTGCGCGTCAGGACAATATCCTGCCCGGCGGACCAGCGCTTGAGCACATACGGGCCGCTTCCCACGAGCAGTTTGCCGTGGCTGTTGAATTCGGAAATTTTCGGAAAGCCATAGACCGATTTGGGGATGATCTGCAGCCCCCCCGCGATCCCCAGCGCCTTGAAGTAGGGATGTTTGAAGGTGAATACCACCTTTCGGGCGGAAAGGGCCCGGCATGATGTAATATCTGTATAATAGGATCGGAGAGGGGCACAGTTGACCGCCGGATTCATCAACGTGTCATAACTGAAGACAACATCCTGAGCGGTCACAGGATGACCGTTGCTGAATCTCGCCCGCTGGCGGAGCACGAACGTGAGTTTGAGCCCGTTTTTACTCATCGTATAACTGCGTGCCAGCCAGGGATCATATCGGAGCGTGAGCGGATTGCGCACCAGCAGGCTCTCGAGCACTGAAGCCTGAATCGTCTGGGCCGATTCTGACTGCGGCACATAGGGCATGATGCGGTTCGGCTCGGTTTCGAGGCTTTCCACCAGCCAGTCGCCGTAGGCGAAATCGGGTCGGGTGTACGGGTTATATGGCGGCAGCGGAGGATTGGGAAACATCACATATCGGCTGCCATCGGGAAGCGTCTTACGGATATCGCCGGAAGCGGCCTGATTGCGGGCGCTCACCGGACCGGAGGTGCGGATACCGTTGCGCTGGATGGTCTTGAGGATATAGAGCTGCGCGGTCTGCTCGGCTTCGATGTTCTGCAGGTCAATGCGCAGACCGGCGACCTGATGCGTGAGATAATTGAAACAGCCGAGAGTGAAGCCCAGTATGACGACCAGCACGATGAAGATGCAGAGAAATATGAAATCTTTAACCGTAAAGCGGTTACCCATCACAGCTCCAGATCAGTTCGATCAGCATGGTCGCCCACCGCCTGCGCGTCGTCGGCATCTCCCGGCGGTCGCAGCACGAAGCGTCGTTATTCTAGCTGGAATGCCTCGCGAACGCATCGCGCAGAGCCTCTCCTAAAAAATTCAGGCAGATCAGGCTCGCCGTCAGACCGAAGCACGGCCAGAAGATGATCCACCA
>JAJZNY010000020.1 GCA_021852245.1 Planctomycetota bacterium
GGAGTCCCAGAGGTCCGGGCGCGAAAACCTGGATACCGCTGTCGCCACCTGCACATGCCAGCTTGTGATCGGTGCGTTTCGTCCGGAGGCCTGAGTCGGAGGAAAATGCCAGGCAAGTCGGGGATGACGATTATCTACGCCCAAGGGCTCAACTAAATGTTCACATCGAAGATCGACGGGAGTGATGCGGTGCCGCCCGGAGACGGCGCCATTCGCTTTACCTGACCGACCACCGGATGACACCGCACTGATCAGTGCCAGCGATGTCACCGTCGAAGCCACCATTTCCCGCCGGTTGATTCCGGCGCCAACGTCAACCTCACGACTTGAATGGCCAACCTTCAACTTTTTGTTACGAGCATGATCCATCGTCTAATATCCTGCAATCAAGACGCGCTTCCCGCTGCAGTATACGTAACAAGAGTGGGGTTGAAAATACCGTCAGCCTCCTGCAGCAACTCATCATTGCAGATTACGGACAAAACCATTGCGTGCCGACGTAGTGAATCGGAATCGGGGCGACAATACAGCTTGACATTCCACCCGGCGGTACGAGGGCGCCGTCCCAAGTGAAAAGCCGAGAAACCAGACTTAGAAATTGCGAATCGTCCACTGCGAGTCTCTGCGTGCCATGAGTATCCAAGGCGTTTGTGGATTCGGCTCGGGCTGTTTTTCAAGTTCAAGACCCGAATTTCCCGGGACGGTATAGACCTTAAAAAATGCCTCAATCTGTCGACTCATGTCACGTATCACTTCCTGATGTTCCGGTTTATCATAGACGTTGACGCGCTCATGCGGATCGTTCTGCAGATCGTAGAGCTCATTCGGCGCCAGTACCCAATCGAATGGATATCGAAGGATCAGCTTAAACCGATTATTGCGCAGCATGCGAGCGTTGCCATACTCACAGATGATCGAATCCCGCCAGCCCGATACCGTCTCACCGCGCAGTTGGCGAAGGTACGAGCGCCCGGGTGAGTTGATCGTCTCCAAGGTTTTTTCACTCGGGTGGGCGCCTGCAACCTCAAGCAGAGTCATGAAAAGATCAGGATGGCTGACAATGGCATCGTTTGTGGCACCGCGCCTTACGTCGCCATTTCGCCATGAAACAATGGATGAAATTAAAATGGAATCGTCAACGAAATTCTGCGGCACGGTTGCGTTGCCCTTCTCCCAGAATCCATTGTGCCCGCCGTTAAGGCCATGATCCCCGGTATAGATGACCATCGTGTCATCTAGTTCACCCATTTCCTTCAGAGCTGATAGCACGCGTCCCACCTGATAATCAATGTTGGCCACCGCACCATAATATTGAGCCAATCGGGCGTGCTGATGGGATGCTTGGTGCGGAACGCCGTCGAAGGGCATCGCAATCTGACCGTGACACGGTGCGAACGGAGGTACCTTAAACCAGTTCAAGGGTTGTCGATTGTAATAGTCCACGAAGCGTTTGGGTGCCTGAATATGGGGCGAATGTGTATCGGTATAGCCGACGAAGAGAAAAAACGGCTCACGAGTTTTCCGGTGGCCGGAGCGGGATTTTTTCAGAAATTCCAGTACCCGATCCGTCAGCAGCTCGGATTGATTACCGTACTGCTGATAGTGCTCGCCTGCAATGGAAAAATTCTGCATTCCGAAATGAGGATACTGCCACACCCAGTAGCTGAACCAGTGGTCAAATCCGGGTTTATTAAACCGCGTTGCACCGCAATGCCATTTGCCGATGAGGCCGGTGTGATATCCCGCGTCTTTCAATGGTTCGGAGATCAGGGTCTGCCCCTTCAGGCAGTCATCGTAGATATGAGCCGGTTCCAGAAGCCAATCTTGTATACCGTGCTGCGATGGCATGCGGCCGGTGAAAAATGAGGCTCTGGCCGGTGAACAGACCGGGCAGGTGGTGTAAGCCTGCGTCATCTTGGTGCCATGCTCGGCAAGCCAGCTCATGTTGGGTGTTTTAACATCCGGATTGCCGTACGGTTGCTGCGCCCAACGACCGTGGTCATCGGTCAAAAATACCAGGATATTCGGTCTGCGGCCTGACCGCCGAATATCCGCCGCCCGTGCCGATCGGATTACCGCCGCTCCACCGAGTGAAGTTGCTGCCTTGATAAATGTTCGCCGTTTCATGATACAGCACTCCTTTTGCAGACACGGTTTCACGATCAGATACGCCCAACCGTTCCTGTATATGACTTCAAGTCTTAATCAAGCCCCCCATCAACCGTGAAATGGGGAGACCTCGACAAATCAACTACCAGTAACACCTCAATTCATACGTCTTCCTCACGCACGAGTTTACTCAAGACAGGGATTTTACCGACGCAGGCGGGTCAGTTACCCATCCTTGCGCCCAATCAAGCGACCAGAGATTTTTAATCGCTTCATGCTGCACGTGTCCGTCGGCAAACGCCACGTTGATACCATCTCCATGTCTCTCAATGGCGAAACAATCATGCATGCCAGCTATTTCACGAGCTTACGCCAACTCCGCCGGGATGGAATGACATTTCGCGCAGTAAGGATGACCAAATTGCGAGTCAGGGGCGGCAGGACTCTTGGGGAGTCGCCTGTCAAATCAGCTTTGGGCCAAAGCAGCATCGCTGCTCTCCTGGGATAGATTAAATCACCGATCGCGAGGCGAAATGGGGTCTGTTGCAGCATTTGGCAGTGTTCATGAGGTGTGGTAAACCAGATCGGGTAAAAAACGTAATGAGTGCAGCGTATTAGCCTACAGGAGTTTTATGATGCGGAATTGGATTGTTGGATGTGTTATCGCAGCCGCGATTGGATCCATGGCCGGAGGCCCACCCTTTGCGATCGCTTCCGCTACCCCGAGGGCAGTCCAAGTAGATATCAAAGCACCGATCAATCTTCAAGCCCCCGGAAAGCCTGTCCTGCCGATGTTTATGGGATACTCCATTGAATGGGGACTCATCGGTCAACTTCTCGATCGAGAGGATGGTCGCTTTCGGGTTACCGAAAAATCCATCACTCGACTCGAGACTTTCACTGGCCCGATGCTGCTGCGCATCGGCGGTAATTCAGAAGATGAAGCCGCTTACGATTTGCGGAGTTTCCACCATTTGCCAAAGTTCGTTCACATTAATATCACGACGGCGACGTTGAAAGCCATGCGCCGCCTGGCCCAAATTACCGGCTGCCGATATGTCTTGGGATTAAATCTGGGTGCCGATCAACCAGCACTGGCAGTTCGACTGGTGAAGGCCTCACTGCGGTATATCGGCCGCCGCCATATCGCCGCTTTTGAAATTGGCAACGAGCCGGATGATTTCGGCCGCTTTGGAGGAATCTGGCGCCATGACAGCTATCCCCTTTACCTGCGCCGCTGGACTCGAACCTACCATGCGATTGCCCCCCTGCTGGGCAAATCTATTAAAATTGAGGGACCGGCGTTTGGTGGATATTGGCTCGGAGATTTGCCGAAATTCCTGAAACGTGAGCACGCGCGCCTGTCAATCGTGTCACTTCATCTCTATCCGTTGGGCGCTCCAATCAGAGATCCAAAATCGCCGATCTTTGCCAGCATCCATAATCTGCTCAAGGCTTCGACGGCGGATGGCTACGGCCGCGAGATGAAATGGGCCGTTAAAGTTGCCACTCCATATGATCTCCCGGTTCGCTTCGGCGAGATGAATAATGCGTGGGACGGAGGTAAAGAGGGAGTGAGCAACACGTATGCATCAACACTTTGGACTGCATCGGCCCTATTGGACATCGCCCGCGCCGGTGGTGCCGGGGTCAATCTTCACATGTCGCAGGGCATTGATCAGTTCGGCGGCTGGTACGGTCCGCTTCGGTTCGGTCAGCATGGTCATCTGCATCGCATGCCTGAATACTACGGTATGCTCGCGGCGGCGGATGCTCTCCAGCATGGGGGTCGGCCGCTCAGGCTCGTGCTGCGCTCTCATGCAAATGTAAGTTTATTCGCCTTCTTGAGCCACCATCATTCGCTTCGAATTGTGGCGATCAACAGGACACGCAACGGCACGGTCAAATTAAACCTTGAGATACCCACGGGCATGCACCTCGTCCGCCTGTATCGAATGGATGCACCGAGTGTGCATTCTACCCGCGGGATTACCATCCTCGGTTATGGAGTGCTGAAAGAACGGAAAAGTCATTTATTAAAGGGGCGGCTGCGTCCGCTGACTCGAAAGCGTCATACCGGGTTATTCGACTGCCCTCCGCACAGCATAAGTATTTTTCTTTTCCGTCCGTAACCAAAAACAAATGGTTAACTCTGCGGCGCGGGGGATTTGCTCGTTGCTTGAACTCTTGGTCCACTTTTCGGGCTTTTCAGGCTCAATCTGTGCATCCGCAAGACCAGTTCGATCACCTGAGATGGCATGCAGATGGCCTATCCTTATTAATTCTGCGAATCGCACCATGCGTGACCTGCGGGTATTTGATTTGGCCACGCCGGCCCCGAGAGAGCCCTGTTCGCATTATCTGAAGGCTTTCCTCCCCGCGAGATGCCATACAGCGTTAAGCAGCATTCGACGGCGGATGATTGCGTTGAGTCCCGGCAGGAGCACCACCGTGACGCTGCCCGCCCCGCATGGGACGGAGAACATCGCTGCACCAAGATTGCGATCGTGATCACGGCCATAGCCGGCCATCACCTCAAGCGTTTCCCCGTCAATCATGAGTCCATTCGACCGCCGTGTGCCCACCTGGTAATAACCATCCATGGCGCAATTATCGGGGAGAGAATGAAATATGGGATGCTGCCTGATAAAAATCCAGCTTCCCATCCATGAGGCGCGGCATCGACCGACAAGTCCGTGGAAAGAAAGCAGGCCTTGATCGGCGAGTTCTGCGGTAACCGCTGCGGCATACTGATCATCCGATGTCCAGACCAGCAGGTGCGATCCTTGGCGCACGGTATCCATGACGGCTGAGCTGATCGGCAGCGCGTGGCCTGTTGCGATAGGCTTGTGTGCCCCCGCCCCTCGTGCGACTTGGGGCCGCTTCCGGCCGGTCAGCACGAGCACCTGCGCCCCGGCCTGCGTCACCCTTCTCACAAGGCCGGCGTGCTTCAGCGATTCAAGGTCGCGACTCAGCGGCCCATGTGGCATCGCCCAAACCGCCGGTTTCGGAACATGAGCATCCCCACGTGGAAGACCGACCACGAGCACATCGTGTCGGCCGACATATTCATAATGGCCCGCAACGTGCAGTGAAATCTGATACCAGCCGGGAATCTGGAGGAGCGGTGTCGGGAGGCCGGTATGCACCAGATAGGAGAACTGGTTTTTGCGCCACTTGGGTATCGGAAAATCGCCCCATGTCTCAATTCGGCCATCCGGTCGGCGGCAGGAGAGAATCAGTTTTCCCTTGACCGGCGCGGGAAGCTCATTAACGAAATACAGGTCAAGTTTGAGCGACCGGCCCTGCGACACCACGCTGCGCCGTGGCTTGGCAATGGGAAGGACCGGCAGGAGCTTCTGCCGGATGATCGACGGCGGTGCCTTATGATTGCGCAGATTATCCACCAGTCCGGAATGGTCTTCGATTGCGGTCGATTCCCACCCGCTGATGACAATGAAATCATTGGCATCGGACATGCGCGCGTTTTCCAGAAGATTGAACCAGAATTGGTATTGCCGCTTTCCGACGGCTTCAAACAGGGCGCCGGAGTTCGGAAATGCACGCTGGAAATTCCATCGTTTAATAAATGTTGCATAGGCGTCATTCAACTGCTGATGATCAAGAAGATCGTAGCTCGTGCCTCCGAGGGCAGCGATCTGCGCCAGCATCCGGGCACTGTTGTCGGTTGAGGCTCCCCCGTCCATCTCACCCCATTCGACGATCTGCCCATGCTTGGTGCTGCGGTACATGTAATCGGATGGATTTCGATACATCCAGTCCTGCCAGACTCCGTGGGATGAGCCGACGGTATGTTGACACCACCAGCCTGAAGCCTGCCCGGCGGACTGTTGCATCAATTTTTGATCGGCACCCCGGAACCACGCCTCCCCGCGCGGCGAAATGCCGTCTTTGGATATGATCACGCGACTCGGGTCGAGTTCCCGCAGCTCACGCAGCAGCTCCGCCGCCCGGGCCGGGCAGAATTCCGGCAGCCATTCATCCTGGATGTAATAGGCAAAGGTTGAAGGATGCGATCGGAACTGCTTCACCATCCGTCGAAGTTTTTCGCTCTCATAGCGGATCAGAAATTCCCTCTTTGTCGGATCGGCCAATATCTCTCTCAGGCGCCGGGTTTTGAACGCCGGTCGCAGTGAATTGAAAATACCCGCCGCCAGTGCGCCACCCCCCGGTTCCATATACCGCAGCAATCCGAGGCGATCCTGAATATCCAGCACCTCCTCCTTTCCGAAGTTGCGATGAAAATTCAGGCAGTTCAGGCCCAGTTCACGCGCCGCTTCCACCTCCCTGAGAGCCAGTTGCGGCAGCGGCCATATTCCATTAATTCCCCAATATCCCCACGAAATCGCCGAATAAAGCCGTATTCGCCGGCCATTGAGCATCAATCCTGCACGACGACCGATACCCTCGGCGTCGATCCATCGGAAGCCGAATGTTCTCTCCGCGCGATCATGGAATATTTCGCCGGCGACGTTTCTCGCAGAGAGATCCGCGCTGAGAAGATGCATGACCGGCTGATCCAGATCCCAGAGCTGCGCCCCGGGGCAAGGGAGCGTTACACGCAAATCGCGGCGACTTCGGGGTGACAGTTCAAGCGAGGAAACGGCCGTGCGTAGGGTTCTCCCGTCGGAAACGCGTTTCACGGTCCATATCAATCGCGTCCTGAGTTTTTGATCGGAATCATTCCGGACGTCGGCACAGGCGAGGATCGTGTGCGGATCCGGCGTATTGAGAACCCAAAGATCTGAAACATACGCCGCCTCGCAGGCACGCAGGCTCAGTCCGCGATCCAGCCCGCCGAAGCCGTGGCTGCGCTGAATCGGCATGCCGCCCCACTCCAGAATATGATCGTCCATCCAGTCAAACCGGCCGCCCGGATTGGTAATCCGTATCGCGAGGCGATTCTCCTTTCCCCACCGCACCGCCCTGGTGATGTCGCATTCAAAGGCCGTTTCTTCGATCAAATCGAAGCCCACGGGCTGTTCATTCAGATACACCTCGGCTCGCTGGCGTGCCCCCCGGATGTTCAGAAGCAGTTTGTGTTTTTTCATGGAGCGTGGGATCAGAATGTCGCGCCACCACCACGACACGCCAAAGTACGCACCGTTACGCACCTGACTGTTCGGATTGGCCCACATGTATTCCCGAGGCGTGTATGGACGGAGCCCTTGCCTGGTTGCTCCCCAATAATGTGCTTCCACTGTGGAGGGCAGGGTTACCTTCTGGGCGTTGGTTGCATTCAGTACGCCCCAGCCACCGGTCGGTGCACGGACGGGCATGTTCTCCGGTCGGATATCGTGCGGCAAATATATCTCATCCTGCTCCCACGCCGCCGCCTGATCCAGCCAGAGGTGCCACCCATCATCCGGAATCGGCATTCGCAGGATGCCCTGCGAATGCTCCGAATCGTGCATCGGGAGTGCAGGTGCCGAACTCAGGGCCGTGAGTGATAATGCAGCCGCGAGCAAATCTCGTCGTGAAAAAGCACCACCGGATGAAGAGACAGGGGGAATAAGCTTATGCCTTTCCATAAAGCTGATGGAATGGGAGGGATCAACGCTTCCCTTCCGGCTCTCATCATGATGAAGTTTCATCCATGTGCCGTATTACGCTGCAGCACTTGGAAGTTTTTCAATAACCGCGCATTTTTTATTTCGATGCGTCCGTCGTGAACTCTTATCCAAGGAACTTTTTCCGCCTTCCAATCCGCGAGGGCTGGAAGCGGAAACCACCCGTGGGCGTGGGGGCTGATGGTGATTCGATGCTTCGGCAGGTTGATGCCGATGCCCGCCCACGCCTGAATCATGGCGATGGAATTGAAACTGCGTGGATACATATCACCGAAAAAATCGGGGCGAAGAACATAGCGCGTATGCGGATGAATTCCGAAATAGCAGGCAATCATATCGCGCCAGATACCCATCGACGGCCATTTGCTGTACTTCGATATCTGACTCAGAAGATCGCTGCGAACCCGTGATGGTTTGAGTGGCTGCGGCTGGCCGGAGAGAAGATCATAAAGCAGGGCATTGGTCGTCAGGGCCCAGGGCTGATTCCAGCCTTTCGGATGACGGGGACTGATGGTGATGGCATAATGATTTCCCTGCCAGGCATATTTTTCAATACTGTGGATGATCAGTTTTTCACGGGCTGCGTAGGGATGCGCCAACTGCGGTTGTCCGGCTGCCCGGAGCATGGAGACCAGCGCCTGAAGCGCGCAGGCCGCTTTGAGCCCCAGGAAGACCTGATCGGGATACCTTCGATGCAGTGTTCCAAAGCCATCTAGTGTGTTGTTGGTTCCTGTATCCGGAAGCCCCGTTCCATCGGTGCTTGAATGGAGAATGTAGTCAGCCAGCGCCAGACAGAGCTTTTCATGGCGGCGGAACACATCCAGCTTACCGGTGTAGCGCCAGTAGAGTGAGTTGAGCAAAATATAATTGGAGTTCTCCTCCACTGGCATCGGCCCCAGCAGATACACCTGCCGACTGATGATGAATCCACCACCTACATCGTGCTCCATCACTCCATACTTGGGCCCGAACCAGATCAGCGGCCCGCCGGGACCGGTGCGGTAGGGTTGGAGGTGCGGCCAATGATAGTAGCACCGGGCCCAGAGATTCAGCTCGCTTCTGAGGCATGCCGGCCAGAACATGACATAAAACGGTGCGAGATTGAACTCCACATCAATGGTACTGAAGTAGCCGGTGCCACCTTCGTATGAGGTGAACAGGAGTTTACCGTTCGGCCGGCGCAGCATCCATGTGGCGCCGAGATATACCTGAAAATTACGCGCGATAAATGCCTGAATATCGGGAGGGATGGCAGCGCCGGATATTACATCATCGAAAATGCGGCTGCGTCTGAGCATCGAATGGCGGTGATGTCTTGCGTAATGGATAACGGAATGAATATTGGCAAATAGTTTCTGGTATTCAAATTCGCACGGAGTTCCGAAGTAACTCACCACACTGCGGGTATTAACATATTGGGCAAGTATTAACCACACATGTCGCGATGTGCCCGGCGCCACTGTCAGAGCGTTTTGAAAACAGGTGCAGTGATCCATGGATATCGGGGTGAATGTACCGGCACTGGAGAGCGCAACGGCCTGCGTCTCCGGCAGATTTTTCGGGTATTTGTCGGTCTCGGGACCGCGAAAGATCACATGCACGGTTTTGTGCCGTTCAATAATACCGTCCGTGCGGTTTACCGCTGTGGCCCCGCCCGCAGGCAGACCTGCGAGCACCGCCGCATTCATGGCACGACCCGTGCGATTGGTGATGGTGCAGCGCACCAGGATTGCCGGTGCCAGGCTCAAGCGCAGGGCGCGGGGATAAAATGGGGAGATGAATTCCCATCGGACGCTCACGCCGCGGGGGTATTGCGTGCTGCGCAGTTCGGCACTGGTCATCGTACGATGCAGAGTGAAATCCGTGATACGCACATCCCGCCGACCCAGATACTTCTGTGGAAGCAGCGGCAGAATGTAGCGACGCCGATCCAGCTTTATGCCCAGAAGCGCATGCGTGTAAACGCCGTCCGTCAGGGACGAATGATTGTGGCGTGGGCCCAAACCCGCCGGCAGAAGCCCGGCGTGATGAGGATAAAACTGAATACCGAATTTCGAGCCGAATCGGTTGATGTATTGATCCTGGTGCGGCTTAAGGCGCATGAAAAGCGGTGGAAGGCGCGAGGCGTGCGTGTATCCCACCGCAGTTGCGTCACGGGCGACAAAAACAGCCGCAACCGCCACCAGAAGTGAAACCGTTCCGGCAGAGATCTGTATCGCCGCCTGCCGACGATTTCCCATACGTCGACAAAAAGCGAGGCCGACCCGCACGATCCAGTCGCTACTACAGGCTAAGGCCCTCAACGCATCGAGTATCAACCTTTTCATCAATTATTTTCTCCTATCTCGCGCCGATATTGGCTCGGTGAAACACCAATTTCCCGGCGGAAAGCCCTTGCCAGATGCCCGCCGGAAGTAAAATGCATCGCGTGGGCAATCTGATCAATCTTCATGTCGCTGCGCAGTAGGGCCTTGACCCGTTCCATCCGCGCCCGCCGTATTTCCTCCCCCAATGTACGCCCGCACATCCGCCTAAACCGTATTTCCAGACTCCGACGATTAAGCCCGACATGCGGCAAAAGCTGTTTGACTCCGAAATTTTCATCCCGATGGGCACGGATATACAAAATCGCCGCGCGCACCGCCGGGTCCCCGACGTGAATGACATCCGTCGAGGCACGCGCCATAACCGACAGGGGGCGGATGGTCGCCTTAGTGGCAGTGATCGGATGGCCGAGAATAACCTCCCGTAACATCTGAAACGCCGTTCTCCCCACCTGCTCGCCCGCCTGCCGAACGCTGGAGAGAGCGGGGATCACCATGTTACACAACAGGTAGTCATCATCCACGCCGAGAACCGCCACATCCTCCGGCACTCGAAGTTTGCATGCGTGTGCGCATTCAATCACACGTATACCCCAATCGTCACAGGCGGCGAAGATTCCGACCGGGAGCGGCAATGATCTCATCCAATCGATGAGTGTTGCCCTGGCTGATGGTGAAAAATCACGCCCGGGGAGGAAAATCGCCTCAGGCGCAGAACATACATGCACCTTCCGCGGCTGGAGCATTCGGGCAAAGCCGTCGAGGCGACATTGCGTCCAAGGGGTATGGTATTGGTGGTAAAAAGCGAAATTCTCCAACCCGATATCAATCAGGTGGCGGGCCGCCATTTCTCCTATGGTCTTTTCGTCGGTCGTGATGGTCGGGGAGGCTTCCGCACCCAATTCATATCCGAGTCGGATATACGGGCATCCGAGCTTGTTTAAGGTCTCGATCTCAGCAACATTGCCGGCTTCGATCAACACCCCGTGTGGCGCCCACTCGAGTAATTTTGCAATATGTTGATCTTCACCTGGCCCTACTTGCCGCCTGAATAATCGAAATTCCCAAGCCCCCGGCGGCTCCCCCTGCGACGTGGCAAGTTCCAGTCGGGCGCGCTGAATCCCGCGGATGTTGGATCGGGCATATTCCCGGTCCGCATCCAGCAATAATGCAATCCGCCTGCTGCCGTCGCGATGCCCAGATATATCCATAGCCGAATATCCTGCTCCAGAATTGCGGGACCCTGATTTGTGACCACTCCGCTCACGGTAGCCGCTGCATTCGGCTTCCAGAGGAGCTGTTAAGGATATAGCAATGATTCGCGCAATACGCAAGTCACCCCCCCATTTTATCGGGCGCCGCAAAATATCGATTGGTCAGGGATATTCGATGTTACGCCTCTCGAGTTGATGCGCAAAATGGTATATAAATCCTCGCATATTGGTATTGTGGAAGCAACTTTCCAGTGCTAGACTTCATCAACCTCGACGTGAACAAGTAGATGGTCGAGGACAAGGGATATCTGAGAGTTGCAAGTCAAGGATGGTGCCGCGTGGTGATACGCGAGCCCGACAAAGTCAGTCAGGCGGGATGTTCCGCTGCGGGCAATTGTTGCCGGAGGCTTTGGTTTGGAAAACCGGGTGTTTTGGCAACGAGGGACGCCGTTTAAGCCTGTTTACTCTCTTGGACTTGCTGCGGTCGGCCTGAATTTCCCCGGCAGGCCGGAGTAAGTAAAACAGTACGGGTGAAGGATATTGAGTTTTAGGAGTAGCTGAAGATATCGGGCAACGTGTCTGGACTTCAGCTAATCCACTGTTATAGGAGGTTTTTCCATGAGTTTCTCAAATTCGAAAAAGACGGTCTTGGCGGCGGCCTTGGCGGCGGCTTTCGCCATTCCGGCGGTCGCGTCCGCGACGACCTACACTTGGACCGGGGGTGGAACCAGTGGCGATTGGAGCGACACCGGTAACTGGTCGGGTGGCACGGTCGGGAGTCCAGGCGGCACGATTTACTTTGACACGTCCAATGTTACCCAGACAGACACGCTATTGAATGTCGGTGGAAATTTCGGCGGTATCGTAGTTGGTGGCAGTGCCAATCAACCTTACTCCATAACAATTAACCCAACCACCGTGCAGGAAGGTGGTTACTCGGCATTTCAGTTCACCAGCACCTTCTCGGTTCAGGACGCAGGCGGTACAGGGGCATCACTGACCCTCAATGGTGTTGTGCGGCCGTTCCAGGATGGAAACATATTCAACGCACAGACTCAAAATATTATCATGACCCAAGGCGTTGCGTTCCGCAACGACCTCCATTCATCTGTAGCTCTTCAGGCCAGCGGCGGGGCTAATGTCGTCATCGAGGGGGGCATAGCAAACGCCAACAGCGGCAACAACGATGCGAACGTGCTTAAGGTGGCGAATGCTGCGGGTGGCTACACCATCCTGACCAACGCAGCGGACTCCTTCGCGCCTTCCTCGGTCAACTCCACCAGCAGCTACTCTCCATGGATCGGCGGAGTCAACATCAGCAATCAGGGTGATACGGGCGATGATACCGGGCCGGGTGCTCTGATGGTTGAAAACGGCAACACCGATTCTGCCACCGGCTCGGGTCCGGTCAACATGGACCAGACCGGCGCCATCCTCGGCGGTGTCGGTACCGTGGGAGGCACGGTCACCATGAACGCGGCATCCATACTTAAGCCCGGCGTTGTCTTTAATAGTACTTTTACTCAAGCATCCCCCTCCACGGGAACCCTCTCGCTCGGGGCGCTGAACATGAATGGAAAAACGGGGACGTTCGATTTTAATCTCTCCGGAAGTTCGGACAGCATGATCATGGTCAAGGGTGCCTTGACGCTGTCCTCCACCGGTATCGTCAATCTCGCCGGCACCCCGATGCTTGGAACCTACCAACTGATCGATTACGGTTCGCTGGTCAATCCGAGTGACCTGAGTTCGTGGTCGATTTCGGGTCCGTCGGGATTCAGTTACTCCCTGATGAACGACACGACCAATTCCAGTATCGATCTGGTCGTGGCGGCAACACCTGAACCAGCGGCACTCGGCATGTTGGCTTTGGGCGCTGGTGCCTGCCTGCTGGGCTTGAAGCGTCGGAAGTCCGCCTGATTTTTCAGCCAGACCAAACCGGCTGATCGCCGTATCCCCTGATCACCGAGCGTTTTGGATTGGCAGCCTGTCGAGGGTGATCCCCTCGGCAGGCTTTTTTTATCAGAAAAATCGACACAGGCCATTGATGTCTGAGAAGCACTCGGCGATGTCCGACCCGTATCTACATTAGTTTCCGTGTCGGGCTGCTGAGGGATCAGAGGTAAATCTGGCTAAGTGTTTTGGGGGCTCGTTGGATTTTGGCCAAGAGTTCGGGCGACATCGC
>JAJZNY010000079.1 GCA_021852245.1 Planctomycetota bacterium
ATCCTCCGGCGTGTTGTAAAACGCCAGCGATGCCCGGGCCGTGGCGGGAATGTGATAAAAATCCATCAGCGGCTGGCAGCAATGATGTCCGGTGCGGATGGCGACATGTTCCTGATCCAGAATGGTGCCGATATCGTGCGGGTGCACTCCGTCAAGCAGAAACGAGATCACGGCAGCTTTCTGCCGGGCCTGGCCGACAATCCGCAGTCCCGGAATGGTACGAAGAATTTTTTCCGCATAGGAAAGCAGATTCGCCTCCACCTCCGCCACGCGCGACATATTCAGCCGGGTCAGATAATCAACGGCAGCCCCCAAACCGATCGCACCGGCAATATCCGGAGTACCGGCTTCAAATTTATGCGGAACGACATTCCACGTAGAGCCTTCAAAACTCACCGTGCTGATCATATCGCCGCCGCCCTGATACGGCGGCATGGCATCGAGCAGTTCACCACGTGCCCAGAGCGCCCCGATTCCGGTCGGCCCGCACATCTTATGGCCCGAGAAGGTGAAGAAATCGCAATCCAGTGCCGCCACATCCACCGGCATATGGGCGACGGACTGGGCGCCATCCACCAGCATCAGTGCCCCATGACGATGGGCGATCTGCGTGAGTTCCGCAATCGGATTGATCGTTCCCAGCACGTTGGAGATGTGCGTCACGGCCGCCAGGGCCGCACCTTGACTTACCAGCCGCTCAAAGGCGGCGATATCCAGTTCGCCGTCGGCGGTAACGGGAGTCACTTCAATTTGCGCCCCGGTGCGGGCGGCCACCATCTGCCATGGCACGATATTGGAATGATGTTCCATCTGGGTGAGCACGATGCGGCTGCCGGGCTTGAGATTCTGCAGACCCCAGGTCATGGCCACGAGATTAACCGCCTCGGTGCAGCCGCGTGTGAAGACCACTTCCCGGGGATGGCGTGCACCGATGAATGCCGCCGTCCGTGTCCGGGCCGATTCATATGCGTCGGTCGCCTCGACGCTGAGCCTGTAGACGCCGCGATGAATGTTGGCGTTCATGGATTTGTAATATCTTGTGGTGACGGCGATGACGGCGTCCGGCTTCTGGCTGGTGGCGGCATTATCCAGATAAACCACCGGCCGCTCGCCGCAGGCCAGAATGGGGAAATCCGCCCGCACATCGAGGCTGGTCCACGGTGGGGACGGGGCTCGGGTCGTTTTGGGCGGGAGTGTCGGCATCAGGATTCCACCGATTCAATATGCAGTTGATGGAGATACTCCGAAGTGAGGGTCGAGATCGTTTCCCGCACCTCCGGATGGATAATCCGATTGAGAACATCACCGGCAAATGCGTAGGTAAGCAGCGACCGGGCACGGGCGGCGCTTACCCCGCGGCTCTGCAGATAGAACAATTGTTCTTCATCAATGGGGCCGGTGGTCGATCCGTGCGTACATTTGACATCGTTGGCGTAAATTTCAAGCTGCGGCTGGGAATTCATCACCGCATCGTCGGAAAGCAGCATCGTTTTGCTGGTCTGTTTGCTGTCGGTCTTCTGGGCGTCGGGCCGCACCAGAATTTTACCCCGGAATACGCCTGTCGCATTGCCCGCGAGAAGGCTTTTATACAGCTCGTGGCTGGGGCAGTTTTCGGCGGCATGATCCAGCGTCGTATGGTTATCCACACGCTGATTGCCGGAACTGATTGTCAGACCGTTGAGCGTCGCTTCGCCAAACGGTTCGGCCAGATGCACGGTCATATTATTACGGACAAGCAGCGCACCAGCGTTAAAGGCAAGCGATTGAAACTTCGCCCCGGCGTGGACATGCACCGCTTCATTGGCCACATGAAATGCATGCGGGGCCTCCCGTTCAAGTTTGATGAGTTCCAGCCGAGAATCGCGGCCGCAGATCACCTCGGTGGCGGCATTGGTAAGGGGAGGGTGATCGGATTCAAGGCTGGCAAAGCTCTGAATGATGGTCGCCTGCGATCCGCTGCAGGCGCTGATCAGGCACCGCGGAAATACGACCGTCGGCCGGGCGTGTCGCGTGGTGACCCAGAGAATATGAATTGGCTTGTGAACCGCCACCCCGGCGGGGAGATAAATGAAAATGCCGTCGGAAAAACCCGCGGTATTCAATGCCGCAAAACCGTTACTCATCGCCGGAAGTTCATGGCCCAGATACCGGCGGATACGATCCGTCCGGTCGCCGGAGGCGTCGTGGAAACATTGGAATTCAATCAACCGCCCCAGATCGCCGATGTCGGAGAGTTCCGGCGAAAAATGCCCGTCAACAAATACCAGTTCATAAAACCCCCGTCCGGCCATGCTGACACCGGCCAGTTCGCTGCGGCCGACGGAGCCGGCCCCGGCGGCAGGACGGAAGGGTGTCTGCGTGATAGGGGTGATGTTGATGTAGCGCCATTGTTCATCGTCGGCGGCCGGCCAGCCGACTTTTTCAAAGGCTGCAGCGCCGGCGTGGTGAAATTCCTCCAGCCACTTGTGGCCGTGATGCGGACCGATATGTGGTATATGTGCCGTCCGGCCTTTGAGGCGCTGGTCGGTCTGAACTGTCTGGGTCATGAGCAATACTCCCCGGAGTTTCCGTTATTCATCAGCCGCTGATTTCAGGCGGCGTTTTCCAGCCATCCATA
>JAJZNY010000134.1 GCA_021852245.1 Planctomycetota bacterium
GTAAGTTCTCCGAGACCCGCAAGCACCATCGGTGCGGCGGCGCTGATCGTCTCCCTGAAAAGAAAAGTCGGAAGTGAAATGCTCAGGCGCCATCTCCTGTTTCAGGGGTGCGCGGTTGCCACAGGCCGCTGCGCAATGTCCGTCGCATCGACCACGCTCCGATCATCAGCATCGCGAGAATAATGACAGCCTTGATGATATTGGCGGTTTCATGCGGCAATCCGATGCTGCTCTCCTCCGCCCGCTGAGCCCCGGCGTCCAGCGCACCAAAAAACAGCGCTGCCACCGCCACACCCATCGGATCGAGCCGTCCCAGCAGAGCCACCGCAATCCCCGCGTAGCCGTAATTACCGATCTTCGCCGTCATGAAATGGGCAACGCCTAAAATCTGAATCGCCCCGGCCAGGCCCGCACAGCCGGCTCCAATCAGCATGGCTTGAATCTGGCGGGCCGCAACCGGAATACCGACGAGCCGCGAAGCCGCTTCGTTGAGTCCGATGGCGGTGGTCTGAAATCCGAATACGGTCATAACCTGCACGAACTCCACCACCACGGCAACGGCCGCTGCGATCAGAACTCCAATATGCAGCGAAGTGTATTTCATCATCACCGGCAGACAGAAATGGGGCGGAATCTGTGAACTTTGCGGAGCGGATGTGCCGTGTGCCTGAAGATAACTGTGCAGAAGTATTTTCACTGCGTAAAGGGCGGTGAAATTCAGCAAGATGGTGGATAGAACCACCGGCACCTTGCGCCATAATTCCAATATGCTGGCGAGCAATCCCCATGCGGCACCGGCGATGGCTCCGGCGAAAAGGCACATCGTGATGCCCGGCAGTGGGGGGGTGTGCGGACTCAGCAGCCTCGTGCTCATGGCCACCGCCATGGCCGCCCCAACGAGCAGTTGTCCCTGGGCTCCGATATTAAAAACGCCGGCCCGAAAGGTGATGGCCGCCGCAAGTCCGGTCAGCAGCAGCGGACAGGCCTTGGTAAGGGTATCCGCCAGCGCGTAACGATCCGCCCCCGCGCCCCGGTACCATAGCTCCAGGATGTGACCGGGTGGAAACCCCATCAGAGCAAGCAGGATCAATACTGCGCCGGCCGCCAACGCACATCCGCCGACGGTAAATAATATTTCCAGCAGAAACATCCTGCCGCGTTGGAGCGATGGCATCCGGAGTCGCACGCCTTTCAAGTTCGCACCGGGCCGTTTCTGCGGTCAGGGAGTCCGTCATCCCCATGCGGACCGCTGCGGATTTGATCCAAATCGTTTCCCAGCATCCACGCTCCGATCTGGCGGCGCGTGGCATCCGGCCACGGTGTCTCGTACAGGTGCCCTGTGTACATCACATAAAGCCGATCACTGAGCCGCAATAGCTCATCCAGATCATCATGAATCAGCAGAATCCCCATCCCGCTGTCCCGCGCAATGAGCATCTGCTGCATGACAAATGCCGCCGCCCCCACATCCAACCCCCGTGTGGGATTGATCGCCAGCAGAAAATTCGGCTTGAGTTCCAATTCCCGGGCGACAATCACCTTCTGCTGATTTCCACCGGATAGTCCGGCGACCGGCATTCGCAAATCACCGGCGCGAATGTCGAACTGCCGCTTAATTCTTTCATGATGTTCCGACCATCGTCGGCGCCGAAGAATGCCCCAGCGTGAAAACGGACGCCGGTCATGCGCTTTAAGCGCCAGATTATTATGAATCGACCAAGTTAATATCAGCCCCTCCTTCTGCCTGTCTGCCGGAATGACGCCGATGTCTTTCAAATGTCGCCGGGCCCCGGACTTGGTTAGCGGAATGCCGTCAATCACAAGTCGGCCCGCGGCACGAGTCTCGCCGGTCAGGATTGCCGAGAGTTCGAGCTGTCCACTCCCCTCCACGCCGCATATGCCCGTAATTTCCCCTGCATGGATGCGAAGTGATGCCGCTTTCAATACGGAATGATCCCGGCCAAGTGAATGTCGGCCCCTGTGCTTGGGCTCCGTATGCTCAAGTTCCAAAACACTTCGCCCTCGCTGCGGTGCCCGAGCCGCAGTCGGCAGCGAAATGTCCTTTCCGATCATCGCCGTGATGATCTCTGACGTCGAAACCGCGTCCGCCGCCGCCTCCAGCATCATCCGTCCCTGGCGCAGAATCATGATGCGGTCGCATACGCTTTTTATCTCAGCAAGTTTATGACTCACCAGCAGAACCGTCAGTCCCCGCTCCGCCAGTTGCCGAACTGTGGACAGAAGCGAATCCACCTGTGCCGGTGTCAGTGCGGCGGTCGGCTCATCAAGTATCAGCAGTCGCCCACCCAGCGAGAGCGCTTTGATGATCTCGATCCGCTGCTGTTCGCTGACACTCAGTCGCTCCACCGGCCGGTGCATTTCCACATTCCAATTCAGCTCCGTCCGCCACCGGTTCGCAGATTGTCGAACCTCTGTGGAAACACCTCGCCACCAGCCCCCGGGTGCAAACAAGGCCAGATTTTCCATCCCGGTCTGAGTACCGACCAGCTTAAAATGTTGATACACCATGCCGATACCGAGTTCAAATGCACGGCGGGGCGAGGATATCACAACTTTTTGCCCCTCCAGCAGAATCTGACCTGAATTCGGTTGCAGTGCCCCGGCGAGAAGATGCATCAAAGTAGACTTTCCCGCTCCATTTTCGCCGAGAATGCCGAACACCTCTCCAGCATTCACTCGCAGGTTCACCTCGCTCAGCGCCCTAAGGTTGCCGAAGCGGCGGGTGATCCGGATCAGTTCCAGCAGTGGCGACATGAAGACTCCAAACCCATAACTCGGCGCCCGAAGGCTATTATTTAGCCGCCAGCAGATGTTTGCGGATCACAGCAAGTCGATGCTCCATAGCGGGCGTAATGACCCGGCCGAGCAACTTCGGATTCAAGACAACAATACACACATGATTAGCCATGGTTTCATTAATGACGCCGGCCTTGAGTTTTCCCGCTTTGGCAAGAATCGCGACATGCATGAAGGCCCGATCCAGCCGAATTACGGCACTGGCGAGCGTATAGCGGCTGCAGGTCGGATTATTATTTTGATTTCCGTTGCACCCGAAAACATAAACCGGATGGCCCGGATGTCTTCGGTTTGCCGATTTGACCGCTTCAAAAACCCCCTGGCTAGCCGCATCCACATTCTGATAAATCACATCCACACCCTGCTGAATAAAGGCCTGGGCCTGCGTCTTTGAAAGTCCCACCTGATCCCAACTGGTATAGGCCTGGGCCACGCGAATCTTCGGATTCACCGCGCGGGCACCGGCTTTGAATCCTTTGTAGCACGCTTCAACCGAGGGAATCGCCTCTCCGCCGATAAAGCCGATTTTCCCGGTCCGCGAGATCATGGCCGCCAGCGCCCCGAGTTCATAAGATGGTTGCGTGAGATCGAAATTCATCGTGGTCACGCCCGGTTCCACTTTGTCCGCACCGCTGATGGCAAAGTGGGTGTGCGTGGTCATCCGTGCCACCTGAGTCGCGGGAACCAGAAATTCATACCCGTGGCCGATGATCAGTCCGTAATGGCGGCGGCAGAAGTCACGCATGATGCTCGTCGCCCGGATGGGCGTTACATGTTCAAGGACCGAAAGCTTCGCGTGCAGTGCTCTGGCAACCTTCACGGCGGCATCGCGACCATCCTGATTCCACCCTCCGTCGGTGATCGATCCCGAGCATATGAAGGCCATCCTGAAGACCCGCCCCTGCACCGCTGGAATGCCGATGAGAAGTAACGCCAGAAAGATGAGCGTTGAGAGGCGATAAACCGATCGATTGCTCCGGCACGTCCGCATCACACGGCTATTGGTTGGAATGGTCATGGCGGAAGGTCTCCACATCAATCAAAATCACGGCGCACTTGATTATTGCACCGTCAGGGCCGATCCGCCACTTGAAATTTCCCCTTTCGGGCCGATCTGGCATGGCGGGTTACTCGACCTCGATGTACCCCCTTGGCACCGGAAACCAAGGGCAAATCCTTGGAGGAGTTCGAGGCCAGGTTCGGCACCCTTCCCGAATCCGTAACTTCCAGTTCCACTCCATCGCGCAATATAGCTCGATAAGAGAGTTCGGCACTGCCCGCACAAGACGTATTATCACTCTCTGAGTTTTCGGTATAACTTCTGGAGATGGTGGTCGGAACTGCGATGTTTTTACGGATTCGGTGTATAGAAAACACTCTTCGCGTTATTTCCTCCGCAGTTATTCGGTTTGTGATCAGTTCGCCGATCCGATAATCCACCTTCAATGCGTTCGGTGATCTCTGGCTTAGACGGGGATTATTCTGATATTTAGATGGCGTCCCTCGACGGAACGAATTGCCTCTCCTCAGATAAAGCTGAAATATAAGCTGCTGCGCGGATAACGCGGTAGAATTTACGCCGTGATGGATCGACGGAACATGAACGACCGCCGCATCGCGGCGACGATTACTCTGGTATTCACGGCTACCATAGCACTGTCATTCACCCAATCAGCCTGGGGCACACCAGCGGCGGGCAAACCCACAGCGCACAATCCCGCATCATTACTAATCCGCCTCTTGCATAAAACCCATTGGCATACCCTCCAGACCCGCTTCCTCTGCTACCAAAAATCTCCGCTCTTAAAACACGGTTTCGAAAGTGGCGGCAAGCTAATGCTGGCACCAAACAAAATGAGATATCAGGTCGATTGGCCCGTTGAGACGGTTTATCTCCTTCGCCATGACACGATTGAATCAAAAACCCATGGCAAGCCTTGGCGCGTTATCCACGCCAACCGATCACCTGAAATTGCGCCGATCATGAAATACCTCAGCGGCCTGAGCAAACTGAAAAAAAATACTCTGCACGCGGGAAAGATTAAAATTCTTTCCGCACCCCTGCCTCAGCCCCCCGCGCGTGATCGTCACTATGTTTCGCCGACCCCTATCCCGATAGCCGCGTTCAGCATCACACCCACAAACAAGATGTTTCTTCGCTATGTGAAGCAGATCGAACTGTTTGTGAATCGGAAGACCGGCTTCCTTGTGGCGCTTGAAGTCCTGTCCCCGCAGGGCACCATCAACTACTGGTTCTCCGGCACGCGGATCAATATTAAATTTCCTCCGGCCACCTTCGCTCCGAAAGGCCAAGCGTGACAGATTTGCATGAGTCAGGATCTCCGCACGCCGACCGCCTCACTCGCGCCATGGCGGCTTGGTACGCCTTCTGTGAGCGGCGCCGAGTATGGCTGGTGATTCTGCTGATCGTCTCAGGGGTGCTGCTGGCTGCCGCTTCAACCGCAATAAAGTGGCAGAACAATGTCCTGCTGTTTTTTCCGCAGTCCAGTCCGGAAATGAAATCATTGCGGGCCGCATCACGGTATCCATCTATCACCAATCATCTTTATGTCGATCTTCACTCTTCGATGCGGTTCCGCCATCAGCTGCCGGCAGCCGCCCGAATGCTGGCGGCCGATATGCGCAAGACGCATGATTTCCATTCCGTATGGGAAGGCGTTTCACTGAAAGCTCTGACACAGTCCGGCAGAATATTAAATGCCGAATTGCCCGGATTGCTGGATAAAAAGTCGTTCAAAATCCTGCAATCGCATCTTCATCGCCGATGGCTGGGCCGCCATTTTGCGGCTCTTCAGGCGGATATCGAAGCCCCCGGAGGGGTGCTGCAACTCGCGGGTAAACTGCATGATCCGCTCGCCGCCAGATCGCTGCTGCATCGTCAGATGCGGAGTAACCTGCCGGAGCATATGGCGATTGGCCGGGTGATGATGGATCGGGGACAACTCTCGGCAGATCATGGCACGCACATCATGCTGATGGCCACACCCCGCTTTGCTCCGGCGCAAACGCAGCAAAGCACTCTCATGTTGCGACAGATTGCCCGCGCGGTAGGAAAACTGAAGCGTACCTTTCCGCAACTTCATGTATGGACACTTGGAGCCTATGTCGATTACGCCGCCAACGCGGCGCGAGTCCGACGCGATGTTGTGCTGGTTTCAACACTGGGTTCGCTGCTGGTGGCGGGCGTCATCTGGTTCTATTTTCGTCGCGTCGGAACATTGTTCATCTGCATGCTTCCACCGGCTGTGGGATTGGGAATGGCGTTGGGCATTGCCGGGATTTTCCATCTGCATCTCCCGCTGATGGTTTTGGCGTTCGCGGGCCTTATCCTTGGTGCGACCACCGACTACGGGATACAGATATTGGTCCAGTATGGGCGGTTAGCCGATGAATCCCCGCCAAGGTCGGACGCTGGATCGCACGGCACGCCGCCCAAGACGCAAGCTGCGCGGGCCCTCTTCGGTCCGATCACGATGAGTGCGCTGACCAGCATTGCCGGCTACGCGGCATTGGCATTTTCCGATGCGCCCGGTCTGCGGGCGATGGGACTTTTTATCGCGGCCGGTACGTTTTGTATCTGGTTGGTCACCTTTTTGATATTGCCAGTGTTTATCGGGGAATATTGTCGCCCGCACCCGACATCTCCGCGATTTCAATTCCCGAAAAAACTCCGTTGGTTGCCTGCCACTGCTTTTACCATCGCGACCATCATCTTGGCCATCCACGCGGCGAAACTCAATTACAATTCGCATCCATCGAATCTCAACGGCGTGCCACGGCGAGAGGCACAAATCCAGAATCGCTTTTTCCAGATATGGGGAAACAGCAGTCATCATGGCGCCGTGGTCATCCGCTCTCATCACGCGGAAAGTGCTCTCCAGCAGGCGGCACTGCTGAGTGACAATCTCAATGCGCTCCGGCGGGAACATCTCATTGAAGGTTTTGTCTCACCGACCCCGATGCTGTCGCCCACACGGATTTTTGATCGCAGGCTCAAACGCTGGAGAGCTTATTGGTCACCGGCACGGCTCAACATGCTCCGCACGCGGCTACAGCAAGCCATGACTGCGTTCGGCTTTAACTACAACCGCTCCATGCTTTCAGAGTTTGTGAAACTGCCAACCGACATTTCCGCCCGCTACAGAATGATCCATTCCCCCGTTCGGCTTTTCCCCGGTGGAGTTACGATCACTCGCCGACATTATCTGCTCTCCACCACCGTCTATCCCAATCGCCGACTTACGCCTCGAATGGCTTCCGACTGGGTCGGACAGATTGAGCTTCAATTTCCGCGTGCGATGATCATAGATGGTAGCGCGCTGTTATTCGATGCCACCCAACGCTGCAAGGCACAGTTGGAATTCTTATTCCCATGGATATTTCTTGCGATATTTCTGTCGGTATGCATCTATTTTCGGCGAATCGATATTGCCGCTATTGCAACACTTTCCCTCATCGTCGGATTCATCTGGCTTGCTGGAGTAGCGCAGTGGTTTGGCGGCGGATTGAATTTTCTGGCCCTGGTCCCGATGCTTTTCACTATGGGTGTCGCCATCGATTACGGCATATACACCGCCAGCGATCCGAATCTCGCCGATCCAGCCGCACGGCCACGCACCACGACGACCGGAATCTGCGCCCTGACGACCATCCTCGGCTCCGGCGCGATTGTTGCCGCCGGCCATCCCGCACTGCATTGGATCGGCCTGACGCTGGTGGCAGGGATCACCGGTGGCTATCTCACCGCGCTATGCTGGATCGCGCCGCTCATGCGATTGCGGTATGGGCTCCGCCAACCCGGCAAAGTGCTTCTCCGTCGCCTTGCCATCCGCCGATTTGCCCTGCGTCTGATATTTTGGGGGATCGGCATCGCAGGTGCGGCAGGGGCCCTGGCGCTGGTGATCGTGTGCGTCGGGCAGTTGGTCATGACCGGTGAAAGGCCCACCGGAACCGTTCATCTGCCGACGCATCGGGTCGTGCAACAGTTGTCTGCCCATTCGTGGCACATTGGGCGAGCGTGGATGCGGCGGGTCGGCGGTATCTGGGTGATCTCCGTCGCCGGGTCGAGCGGTCGAATCGGTTATGACGATGGCGCCTTGGGGGCACCCATCGATACGCAGATTGAAAACGACATGCTGGATCAGCTCCATCACTTCGTCCCCTCCCTCTGGGCACAGTGGGTCATCACACGCGGTGTGGCGCTGAATATGCTCCAATTACCCGGTTACATCCCAGGCTACATCCAGCGCGAAGCGTATGCGGAATCGGTGTCACATCCTGATATACACGGCTATCTGGGGCCCACCTATGCGCGACTCCTTTCGTATGAGGCGCTGGACGATATTTCACAAAATCTTATTGATAATCCGCTTATTGATGCTCATGCGGTGGGGTGTACTGGCGTGATTTCGTGCCCGGCCTGGTCAGGAGACCATAGCCTCTGGTTGGCGAGAAATTTTGATTTTGAAGGTGGTCCGGCATTCAATCGCCAGAAGAGCATCACCTTGATGCGTCCGAAAAAAGGATACGCATTTGTCAGTGTCGCGTGGCCGGGACTCAGCGGCTGCGTAACCGGTTTCAACAGCCGGAAAATCGGCCTCTTTATTAATGCGGCGGCCACACGCGGCTTCAAACCGATCGGTGAGCCGACCATCATCGCCGCCAGGCAGGTTCTGCAGTTTGCAGGCAGTCTTTCGCAGGCGGAGGCGATCATCCGGCACGCCCCGGTATTTGTTGCCGACAGCATCGTGGTGGGGGATGGAAACACCGGCCGGGCGGTGATCATTGAAAAATCGCCGCTGCACTGCGCGGTCATCCCGGTTAAGACCTATGCCGCCGTGGCCAATGAATTTACCGCACCGATCTTCCAACATGATCCGGTCAATCGGCAGCGGATCGTCGCTTCGACAACGCGATTTCGGCAAGCCAGAGCCGCACTTCTCATTCATGACATGCATGGGCATGTCAATGCGGTGCACCTCGCTGCCCTGCTGCGCGATAAGGCCGGACTTCATGGGCAATTCATCGGTTACGGCAACCGCAATGCCATCGACGCGCTGATTACAGCCCACTCCGCGATCATGAATCTGACGAAAGGAGAGCTTTGGGTGGCGGCATGGCCCTATGCGGAAGGGGCATATCTTGGGATCAACGTCTACCCACTTCTTTCGCGGCATCCGCCGCCTCTTCATGCGTGCCTGCTTCCTCCGATCCCGGCTGACCATTTTCTGACTTCCGGAAAATGGCAGCAGTTCAAAAAGGCTCGCCGGGCCCTGCATGCGGGATATCGGTACCTGCGGCAAGGCGAATTTGAAAAAGCACTGCAGGAAGCGGCGGTCGCCAACAAAAATGATCCCGATTTCTTTTCCAGTTACGAACTCACGGGGCGTGCTGATTTGGCGCTTGGGCACCTCCATCAGGCGGCTGCCGCACTTTCGCGTGCACTGGCTCTGGACCCGCCATATCAGGCTCGGCGCATAGCACTTCGTCGTTTACTGCTTCTGGCAAAATCCACGCATACACAACCGGTTCAATAACGGAGACAACTCGAACGGATGCAGCCGAACATGACCGACTACCCAACGATATTGAAACCACAATGGAGTAAGCTTTCCGCCCAGCTCCGCAGAGCGAGAAAATGCAATTATTATCGTGATCGTATTCCGGCGGCCGCGGAAAATATCCATCGGCATCGACACCTGTTTCAATCGCTCCCCATCACCACCAAGGCCGAACTGGTTAAAAACAATCTCGACTTTCTCGCGGTAAACCCGTCGGAGATACGAGAGTGGGTGACAACATCAGGTACCACCGGTCAACCGGTACGGATTGCCCTGGCAGAGAAAGACATATTGCGCCTTGCTCAAAATGAAGCGGCAGCGCTCTCTCTCGCGGGACTCAGGGCCGGGGATGGTCTGCTCATTGCAGTTGGCATGGATCGGCTTTTTGTTGCCGGTCTGGCCTATTGGCTTGGGGCACAGGCGTGCGGGGCGTTATCCCTGCGCATGGGCCCGTCGCTGGTGGATCTGGCGGGCGTCGCCAAGCTCCCGCTCGCCCCGGGGCGAAAGTGGTTTCTCATCGGCGTCCCATCGCTGATGGCCGGCAGCCTTCGGGATGGCGCACCTTTGCCGGAGAATCTTGGCGCGATCATCGGTATCGGTGAATCATTATTTAGTGCCGATTTTCAGCCCAATGCCGTCCATCGGGCACTTTCACAGTTTACCCGCGCCCCCATTCTTTCCACCTACGCCTCGACGGAGGTCTGCTGCACCTTCGCCCAGGGGCCAAAATGCCTTGGCAATCATCTCAACCCGCAGATGGGGGTGCTCGAGATCTTGGATACCGGCGGCAAACCATGTAAACCGGGCATTCCCGGGCGCGTCGTGATTACCCCGTTGGGCTTGCATGCCATGCCGCTGATACGCTTCGATACCGGCGACATCGCGGCGTTTCATCCTGAACCGTGTTCCTGCGGACGGTCGTCTCCACGTATCAGCCCGATTCTCGGCCGTTCCTCGCAACTCTTGAAAGTGCAGGGCGTATCCATATTTGCAACTGCGATTATCGAACTGCTGCGGGAGATTTATGCGGGCATGGACGCGATCATTCATGCCGATCGTGATGCCATCGGAGTCGATCGCGTGGTGATTTATGTCGTCTGTCCGCCGCGGCGTCAGAATCTGCTCAGAACGCGATTTCACAATGCCGCCCGGCGTCATTTCAAATGGATACCGAAAATTCAATATTGTGACGCCACAACCATCGCGCGTATCCGCTCCCTTCGTCCCTCGCGCAAGCCGCAGATATTTATTGATACCCGCGCCGGCTGAAGCCCTCGGTCTTGGTGGTGCTGCGAAATCCACTGAAATAACCACACCGCAAATTTTCGACAAAAACGCCGAATGAAGATTCGAAATCAGTCGTCATGACAGTGGCCTCTCACTGTCACGTCATCCATCAAGTGGCCACGGGCACCATGGCATCTGGAATAGGGAGAAGCCCTACAGGCCGTTACGGAATTAAACCTATGCGCCTTTGAGCGTATGCACTGATGATGCGGCGTGCGTCGAGATGGTAGGGTGATTCGGTGGAGAATGAGAGCGGGGCCGGGTTTCGCGGTGCGGCCGATTGATGCGAGTCACCCGAGACCCGGCAGGGCAAAGAGGACCGGCGTCATGGCTACGGCAATCATCAACGGTCTGGAGTTACAACGTCGCCGCTTGATTATTCGTGGCCAGGTTCAGGGCGTTGGATTTCGCCCGCATGTTTATTGCCTCGCACGCCTCACAGCTGTCAGTGGATTTGTCGCCAACACAACTCAGGGCGTCATCATCGAGGTGCAGGGAACTGCCGCCGATGTCCGAAGGTTTTGCCAACTGGTGAAGCACGACACTCCGCCGCTGGCGAGAATTGACAACGTTACCGAATTGATCATCGATCCCTGCATAGGCGAGTGTGAGTTTCATATCGAAGAGAGCCGGAGTGTGGTGTCGGGCCGGACTGCCATCACACCCGATACCGCCATGTGTCGGGATTGTCAGCAGGAACTTTCTGATCCGACCAATCGTCGATTCCGCCATGCCATGATCAACTGCACAAATTGTGGCCCCCGCTACAGCATCATTCTCGAGACGCCCTATGATCGCGCCGCCACCACCATGGCCGGCTTTGAAATGTGCGATCTATGCCGCCGGGAATATGAGGATCCCGGCAATCGGCGATTCCATGCACAGCCAGTCTCGTGCCCCAATTGCGGACCGAGAGTTGAATTAGTTAATGCTCATGGGGTTCCATTACCTGGCGACCCCATCAGGCAGGCAGCCGGGATATTACGCGGTGGGGGCGTAGTCGCCATCAAGGGAATTGGAGGGTTTCATCTGGCCGCGCGGGCGGATGATGAGGCGGCCGTCATCAGACTCAGAGGGGCAAAGCAACGGGATGGCAAGCCGTTTGCCATGATGTGTCGATCCATGGACGATGCCGGTCGATTGGTCAGCATCAGCTCGCAAGCCCGGGCCGTCATGCTATCAGAATCCGCACCGATCATTCTGGCGATGCGCAGGCCGGGAGCCCCCGTGGCACAGGCTGTCGCGGGACGGAATGCCCGCCTGGGAATCATGCTCCCGTACACCCCGATCCATCATCTCTTGTTTGCCGATCTGGACCACGAGATTCCGGCACTCGTGATGACCAGCGGCAATGTCAGTGGTGAACCGCTGGCAATAAATAATTCTGAAGCGATCGCCCGGCTTGGCGATATGTGCGATGCATTTCTGTGGCATGATCGGCCGATTGCCCGATGTCTGGATGATTCGGTGCTGCTGGATATGGGGGAAGGGGAATCTCCACTGCCGATCCGTCGATCGCGTGGGTTTGTCCCTGGCGTTATTCCTCTGAATATCCCGCCGTCGTTGAGCGGACTATGTTTGGGCGGCGAATTAAAAAGCACAGTGGCGCTGGTGGCAGATTCCCACGTGATCTTGAGTCAATATCTGGGGGATTTGGGTAATCCACGGGCGCGGTCGGAGTTTGTCCGAACCATCCATGATCTTTGCCGCCTTTATAGCGTGCGCCCGCAATTCGTCGCCCACGATATGCACCCCATGTACATCAGTTCCCAATTCGCCGGTCAATTGGCGGAATCATTCGACGCGCCACTATTGGCAATTCAGCATCACCATGCTCATGCCGCGTCTATCATGGCGGAATACGGCCTGAGTGGCCCGACATTAGCACTCGTTTGCGATGGGACAGGACTGGGCTTGGATGGAACCGGCTGGGGCTGCGAATTACTCCGGGTGGAGGCCCATACATTTCACCGCATCGCTTCACTGCAACCGCTCATTCTCGCCGGCGGAGACACCGCCGCAATCGATATCTCACGCAGCGCCATGGCGATTCTCCATCAGGTTTTCGGAGATGATTTCGACCGGCACCCGGCAGCCATACGACTGGTTCCCAACGATTCGGATCGGAAGGTGCTCAAACTGATGATGACGCGGAGATTTCAGTGCGTAACCTCCAGCAGTGCGGGACGCATTTTTGATGGGATCGCTTCCCTGCTCGGTATCTGCAGCCGCAACAGCTTTGAAGCACAGGCCCCGATGGAACTCGAATCAGCGGCGATTGTCGGCGAGCTCGAACCATCCCAAGCCCTCTGGCAAATCCACCGTTACGACGGAGATGTCGCCCGGATTGATCTGCGCCCCCTCTATCGCCGACTGTTGGAACTACAGGAAAATCGAGTACCCGTAGAAGCGCTTGCGGCCCTGTTCCACAGTCAGTTTGCCGCCGCGTGGGAAGACATCATCATGCGGACTGTCGTCGCACATCAGATTGGAAGCCTTGCAATTTCCGGCGGTGTTTTCGCCAATCAACTCTTCACGCACGATCTTACAAATCGACTGGAGCGACGGGGACTGAAAGTTCTGCGGCACCGCCTGGTTCCGCCCAATGATGGCGGGCTGGCGCTGGGACAGGCATTAATCGCCGCTAACCGATGGCAGAACGAATCGATGATGGCACGCAGGTCTTGTTGAGGAGTATGTGGCATGTG
>JAJZNY010000239.1 GCA_021852245.1 Planctomycetota bacterium
TAGGGCGGAATCCGGATACATCCCTTTGGGCGTGGTTGCCAAAACGCACGGATGGCGGGCGGTGGGAATCAGGGAAGCGTCCATCCCCGCACTGCGGAGATAAAACTGCGCCCATTCCGCCGCTGCCTGTACATCAACAGCGTGGGCGGGATCCGTCGACACGCTGGGAATCGAAAGCCATTGCTGCAGGTCATGAAGCCATCGCCGGGAATTTTTTTCAATCCAAATTAATACCGTATCGATCATCGATATTCTCCACAAATGATCACCGCAACGATTGTAGCGATTTGCCGCTGCTCTGCATGGCGGCCGTGAAACCGAGAGAGAGGCAAAACCGTCTGCGGCGCGGTAGATTAGCTGCAGCAGGAGAAGTGCCGACAGGAGTTGAAGGTCAGCAGTGAGCTAAAGGACGGATGCGGATTTGATTATTGCGATAGATGGGCCGGCGGGATCGGGAAAATCGGCGGTGGCGACGGAACTGGCCCGAAAACTCGGATTTGTTCACCTCGACACGGGCGCGATGTACCGGGCCGTAGCTCTTGCGGCATTGAGGAGCGGTGTTATCAGCGATCCGCATGCCGTGGCGAAACTCAGTCGCAGCGTGCAGATTGAACTTGATTTTGCGGTTGAGCCGGCGGCCGTTCTGCTTGACGGCCGCGATGTCACAGCGGACATCCGGCTGCCGGAGGTAACCAATGTCACCTATTGCGCGGCGGATAATCCGGAGGTTCGGGCGGAATTGGTAAGACAACAGCGATTGATTGCATCGCGGATCGAATCTCTGGTCACGGAGGGGCGCGATCAGGGGACGGTGGTATTTCCGAATGCCGAATTCAAATTCTTTATTGACGCCCGGCCACAGGAGCGTGCCCGTCGCCGGGTTCACCAGTTGGCGTTAAAGGGAATCGATGCAGCGTATGAAACTATTCTGCAGGAATTATTAATTCGTGATGAGCGCGACCGGAGCCGTTCGGTCGGGCCGCTTAAGCCCGCCGATGACGCAGTCACCATTGATTCAACTGAGATGAACCTGTCGGAAGTGGTGACCCTGCTGGCGCAATTGGTGGCGGCCGGAAGGATTGACACATGACGCAGTTGACGGACGAAGCGAAAACACCGACCGCATCCTATAAGCCCTACGTTTACCGCGGCGAGGGGACGGGCTGGTTTCAAGTGCTTCTCTGGAGCAGTTTTCGCGTATTGCTGCAATTTCTGGCGATTCTGTTCTTCGGCGTACGCATCTACGGACGGGAAAACATTCCGCGTAAAGGGCCGGCGTTGCTGCTGACGAACCATCAAAGCTTTCTGGATCCATGGCTTATCGGCATCGCCCTTTATCGACAGATTCATTTTGTTGCCCGCGAGTCGCTGTTTCGGGGTGGTTTTGTGCAGTATGTGCTCGAGAGGACCAATGCATTTCCCATCAAGCGCGGTCGGGCAGACGCCTCAGCCATGCGCGAATCGCTCAATTGTCTGGCGAAAGGGTATCTTCTGAATTTGTTTCCCGAAGCCACACGAACCAAGGATGGCTCCATCGGGCCGGTGGGGGCGGCGGTGAGCGTCATTATCCGCCGTGCGAAGGTGCCGGTCATTCCGATTGTCATTGACGGTGCCTTTGAAGCATGGTCGCGCAATCGGATACTGCCGAGGTGTTGCAGGATTCGCGTGATCTACGGTAAGCCGATTCCGGCGGAGCAATTGGATGGGTTAAGCGCGGATGAAATGGCAGCCGTGATTCGGAAGGAAATGATCCGACTGCAGGGCGTGCTGAATTCGCCGCACGCAGAGCAATCGCAGGCACGGCTTGAGGCTGATCTGGCGCGTGGGGAGGCGCGGCTGGTGGTTTCAAAGGAATTTTCGCACTGATCCAAGCGTCGTCCTTGCTCCTGTTCTCCCGCGAACGCGGAATCGCGGCAACGCAGATTGGAAAGCAAATTTATCGCAAAACGCCCGGTGAGTGGCCGATCGCCTCAAATGCCGTGGCCGCCGCCCGCCTGAAGCAGCACGACAATGACGTCATAGGCGGCGTGGGAGCCGACATCCACGCCGAAACCGCGGAATATGTAGATGGCGGCAAAGTAAATTCCGGCGGCGGTGCGGAAGAGAAATGTGTCCCAAGCCGGCTTTTCAGCACCGAGATAATGGTAGAGCGAAAAAAGGACGGCTGAAAGAAGAATGATGATCGGGATCGCTTTGGTAAGCGAGAGTTTGAAGACATCGACCAGCAGAAAATTTAATACCGTAATGAGCACCAGCCGGAAAAGGAGTTCCTCATAGATGCCGGCGCCGATCGAGAGAACAATTTTCGTCTGCCAACTCAGATGGCTGGGCGCGCGGGCAAAAAATTCAATTGCGTGCATAGCCGGGGACTGACCGGCGAGCAACATCGCCGCCACCAGCATGGGTATTGCCCAGAGGAGACTCTCGCCGTACATGGCCAGGTACAGAAAAGGGCGAAATTGCCAGGGGTCTTTACGTGCCAGATGCCAGGAGAATAGGATGGCCACAACGGCCAAAAGAGGAAAATAATTCCCCACGACGCCGAAGAGGCTGAAAAATCTCAGCATCAGGATGAAGGCAATGATGTTGGGCGTTTGAGTAGCACCGGGGTTCCA
>JAJZNY010000314.1 GCA_021852245.1 Planctomycetota bacterium
CGGTTGACGTGATCCATATCGGGTTAGGGTTTAGTTCAATGTCAGAATCTGTCATCACCTGAGATTTTTTTCATCACATTTTTTCCCGCATGCGTTTGAATGGGCATCAGCGGTTGTCGGCGAAAGTAGAAGCCGCCCGCATCAGCGCGTTTTATGGAGGTTATCATGGCAGATTATCGCAATACCCTCATGCCGACCTTACCCATGCGGACGGCAATCACTGACGCTGACGATCGGCCGACCCGGCCGCCATGTGTGTCTAAGGCCATGACTGCGTTGGATATTTCTACACCATCAACGCACGGCGCGAACTGCACGCACAACGGGCCGGAGATTGAGGCCATCAGAGAAGCTTTCCGAAGCGGCCGAACGGCGCAGCAGATTGCCGTGTGCTTCGGCGTGTCCATGAGTTTTATTTATGCCATTTGCCGAAAGGAGGGGATATCCGTGAGACCATCTATATCTGAAGCCCAGCGACGGGCGATTATTCAAGAAGCACACAACGGTGCCACCATTATGTCTCTCATGCGGAAATATCATGTTGGATATCATCGCATCAGATCGATTCTGGACCGCGCCAAGACGCAGCCGCTGAAGGATTCCAGTCGCCGCCTGCTGCGAGTTATAGCACTGCTTGAGAATACGCAGATGAATTTTGCCGAGATTGGCCGGCATGTTGGAACGTCCGCACAGCGGATACATCAGATTTACACCGAAGCGCTTTCGGCCGGGATACGGTTCAGCCATCGCAGCAAATCGTGATGGCCCGGAGGGGGTGTCCGCTGTTATGCAGAGTCCTTCATCGCAAATATTTTTACACTGGCGGCGTAGAGGTTGAGATCATACTGTTCCGCGAGCCGAGCCAGATCGCCATGCACACCAGACTGGGCCGGGCCGCAACACCCTGTCGATTGCACGGCAAGCGACACACGTGATTTTGCGCCGTCCGCGGGACGATCCTCCGAGAAGTTTGAGGCCGGCGGCTGATCCCCCATCGCCGGCGAACAGCACCCGCTCTGGCCCGCCACATATTTGTACGCATTGAGGTCCGCCCCACTGTCGATCACCTGCACCTGGGCAAAGCCTGCGGCGCGGAGGCCGTCACGGTAATCCTGCAGGCTGATTGCACCGGCAATGCACCCCACCCATGCGGCGACGTTATCCGCCAGTTCCTTCGGAAGCGATTGCCGCAGGGCGATGTCGCTGATCGCAAGCCTGCCTCCGGGGCGTAACACCCTGAACATCTCCTTGAAGACCGCCGCTTTATCAGGGGCCAGATTGATCACGCAGTTGGAAATGATGCAATCGACGGTTGCGTCAGCAAGGGGGATGCGGTCAATGGTGGAGAGATGAAATTCCACGTTGGAATAGGGCCGGCCGTCGGGACCGTTGCGGGCGTTGGTTTTGGCGCGAGTGATCATTTCAGGCGTCATGTCGATGCCGATCGCCTTGCCGGTAGGCCCCACCTGATGCGCCGCGAGAAATACATCCAGTCCGCCGCCACACCCCAGGTCCACCACCACTTCGCCCGGCCGGAGGCTCGCCATCGCGGTGGGATTGCCGCAGGAAAGGCCCAGATTGGCCCCGTCCGGCAGGCTTGCGAGCTCCGCAGCGGAATATCCAAAGGCCTTGGCTACAGCGTGGGCACCGGCGGCCTGGTCTCCCAGACCTGTGGCCCCCACCTGGCCATAGCGTTTTTGGACGGTGGAAAGGACATCGGTTGGCTGAGCAGGTTTCATATATCGGCTCCTATTTTTTCTTCGCGTGTGACTAACGCGATCAACGGATTATCTTTTTACCGGCATCGCCGCTGCTATTGGTGGCGAAAGCGGCAGCGAGGCCGCGTGGCCGCCGCCGAACCAGCGCCGATGCAGAACCAGCGACCATTTCACCAGAGCGACCATCACCGGCACCTCGACCAGCGGGCCGATCACGGCGGTAAATGCGGCCGGACTCGCCACGCCGAAGAGAGCGATGGCGACGGCGATGGCCAATTCAAAATTATTACTTGCGGCGGTAAAGGCGATGGTGGCGGTGCGCGGGTAATCCGCCCCCAGCCGCCGGGCCATCCAGAAACTGATGCCGAACATCAGGACAAAATAGATCAGCAGCGGAATCGCAATGAGCATGACGGTGCCCGGGCGGGCCACAATCTGCCGCCCCTGGAGGCCGAACATCACCACGATGGTGAAAAGCAAAGCGACCAGCGTGATCGGGCTGATGCGGGGGATAAAAGACCGCTGGTACCATTGAACACCCTTGAGGCGCACCAGTGCGAACCAGGTGAGCACGCCCGCGGCAAATGGAATGCCGAGATAAATCAGCACGCTCCGGCCGATGTTCGGAATGGATATCTTCGATGGATCGATCTGCGTCATGGGGATGTGGAGCATGGCGGGAAGAATGTTGATGAAAAACCATGCGTACACACCGTAACAGAGCACTTGAAAAATGCTGTTGAATGCTACGAGCCCGGCGGCATAGTCGGCATCCCCGGCGGCCAGATCATTCCAGACAATCACCATCGCGATGCACCGAGCCAGACCGATGAGGATGACGCCCGCCATGAGCAGCGGATGGCCGCGAAGAAAGAGCGCCGCGAGCCCGAACATCAGCACCGGCCCGATGAGCCAGTTCTGCACCAGCGAAAGGAGCAATATTTTCCAGTCGACAAACACCCGCCAGAGCTGTTCGTAGCGCACCTTGGCCAGCGGCGGATACATCATCACGATCAGGCCCACGGCAATCGGGATGTTGGTGGACCCCACCTGGACTTTCTGCATCGCGGCGCCAAACCCATGCCAGACGAACGCGAGACCGATGCCGCCGGCCATTGCCAGAGCAATCCAGAGGGTGAGATAGCGGTCCAGAAACGATAATTTTTTTGTAATATCGGACATGGCTATTGCCTTTCTCCCGCTGTCTGCGGTACGGCGGATTCGGCGGCCTGAAGCGATTGCGGCAGGGTTTCGACAAATCGCCGGATCTCATCGCGCACGCGCCGATAATGGCTCAATGCCTCTTCCGGAGTGCGGGCGGAGGCGGCAAGTTTCGGCGGATCGTCAAACCCGCGATGGATCACCTTGGCACCAGCCCCGAGCCATGTGGGACAGGTTTCATGCGCGTGGCCGCAGACGGTGATCACGTAATCAAACGGTACGTCAGCCACCTCGGCGGCAGATTTGGATTTATGGCCGGAAATATCCACGCCCGCCTCCGCCATCACCTGCACGGCATGCGGATTCAGGCCGTGGGTTGTGATGCCCGCTGAAGAGACTTCCAGTTCGTCGCCCTTGAGCTTTCTGGCCCATCCCTCGGCCATCTGACTGCGGCAGGAATTGCCGGTGCAGAGAAATAAAACTTTTAGTTTTGGCTGGATTGTCATATCGGTTCCTTGTTTCAAAATTTGCGGTCGTTTTATCCACCACTTGTGATTGTTAGCGGTATCAACCGCCGAAATCGTCGGCGGGAGCTGAACATCCGCGGCCTGGGGAGCCGGAGTGAATCTGGTCGAGCTTCGCCCTGTCGAGGGTAAGCTGCGGCACATCGGCAAAGCATTCGGCGAGGCATGTTAATAAAGTATTATGGAATTTCCCGAGAGGTGTGGCGAGCCGATAGTGCATCCAGAGCCCCTGCCGACGGGCCAGCACGAGACCGGATCGGCGGAGGTAGGCCAGATGGCGGGACACCTTGGGTTGCGACATCTCCAGCACGCAGACAATATCGCATACGCAAAGCTCGCCGCCGGAGAGCAGATTCAATATTCGCAGACGGGTCGGGTCGGAGAATGCCCGGAACATGCGGCTCACATCGACGGAGGATGTTTTTGCCATCGGCGCGGGGTTGGGGCTGTCGGCACCGGTGGCCATCGGCGTCGGGCACCCGCAACCGCATGGAGCGGCTCGATGGGCGTTCCCACGGGAGAGGGATCGTGTTTTCGATTCGGTATCAAACTTACTCATGTTTACACTATATACGCCTAAGCATATATAATCAAATGATAAAATCCGAGACAGGGGCGCGGATTGGAATGAATGCTCTGCTGTAGCGTTTTTTGGCTCGGGCCGGGCCGGCTGAGGAAACAACCTTCGGAGTAGAAATGAACCGGCAGCCACGCCTGCGGTTCAGTGCGGGAGCTTGATGGGGTGGAGCGAAAAATGAACCTCAATTATTTTCTGGTTCGTCAGTAGCCGCAATTTCAATTCAGATCGGTTACTGAGCGGATGTCGGAGAAACAGAATGATTTTCTGAATTTTTGCGGGTGAGCCGATCGAGAGATACCCGCGAGATATCTCTTTTTTACCTTCGGTTACGGATGCCGACCGGAATGTGGCGGGGCCACCATTGATTTCAATGGCAACAAGTCCTGTCACTCCGGGTTTGGGTTTCTGGAGCAATTTGAGGCCGACGTGAGGAAAGAGTTTTGTTGGTAACTCCACGGTTCCCAAGTGCATTGCCTGAAGGTGTTTGAGTTCGATAAGTCGGACATGTCCGCCGACCACCAGATCGCAATGCCCCACCAGACGGGTGAGCATTTTCGCCCTGGGCGACGGCAGGGAGAGCAGGAGTGGAAGAATGCGGCCGGGCAGCGCCGCCTGACGGGCAATGCGGCCAAGACGGGAGAGAGCCGGCTGGACAAATGCACCCGGTTTGGGTGACAACACCCGCAGGTTGAGACCTGTATTGACGCCTGCGTGGGTAATAACAATTTGATTGAAGGCTCGAATTTTTTTCGGCCCATTGAATCGAAGTAACAGTTGCAGCCCGGCGCGGTTATGCAGCCAATGCAGATACGGTTTTTGATCGGGGTCGAGTATGTCGGCGGCCGTACGAATGATAGCAACGGGGGTGATGGACCAGGAAATGGGAGGATGGGGTTTGGGATGAGCAGCGGCGGGTGCAAGGAGGGCCGCCAAGCCGAGCGTTGCGACGTTGACCATATGAGGCGCCTCCGACTTATTCAGCAGGCGATATCATAGGGCCTCGGGTGCAGCTTGACTAATCAGCGGGCGCGGGAACTGAGGCGGTGCCGGGAGGGTTATTGTCGGCAGTTTTGCCTCCGGTACGTTCTTTTTGGATCGCCTGATAGACTTCCTTGCGATGGACGGGCACCGTATTGGGGGCGCTGATGCCCAGCCGCACTTTATCGCCGCGAATATCGACGATCGTGATCTGGATATCATCCCCGATCATGATGCTTTCATCGCGCTGCCTGGAAAGAACCAGCATGGCTGCACTCCTTGCCCGGCCCAGGGCCGGCATGAACTCCAACTAGTTGGCGAGCTGGCAGCAGATTGCCGAGCCATTTGCCCGCATACGAACATTTTAGACCTAATAACGGCATAAATCACCCTCTAAAATGGATTCGTCAAGTTGCAGGGCGCGGTGATTGGCCTCGTTAATTAACATGGGAGTCTGAAACTGGGCCTGAAGACCGGTGGATGTTTTGAACAGCGGCACGTAGACGCGGATATCTGCCGCATTTTTTGCCCGGAGTGGTTTAACGCATCGGCGGGGCACTCGAAGGGAATAACCTGGAAAGAGTGAGCCGGCATCGACCAGCGTATATCCTTCACCTTGCCCGCCGGGGGGAGTAAGTTGCAGCACGGCCCGATCTTCGGCGTTGGAGGAGGCGATCATGGCCGTAGGCTGGCGAGATTGAAGGAAACCGTTCATGAAGACAATCCGAAAAGACTTTTTCACATCGGTCGAAATTCTTTCCATCACGTCCATGTCATTGGGCTCCACATCGTACCGCAAGGTAACAAAAAGCCGGAGGCTCCTGCCTCATTGCCCCCGTACACCGGGGACCGGACCGAGAAAATCTCAAACTGTCCATCATATGATTCGTTAATATCGGTGGCCAAAGTCCAATGAAAACGCCAAAAATTGTTTTTACGCAATAATAAAACTTGAGAATAGGCGGGTCAAAGCCTGCGTCAAGCGGAAGGTTGTTCGCCCAACTTGGCCGGTTATAACTACAGCCATGAAAAATCGAGGCATGATCGCCATTGCCCACCGGGGCGCTTCCGCATGGGCGCCGGAGAATACCGTCGCGGCGTTTGACGCCGCATTGGAGGTCGGATGTCGAGCCGTTGAGTTTGATGTCCGTCTGACGGCTGACGGCATTCCGGTGGTGATTCATGATGAAACATTGGAACGCACCACGAATGGAAAGGGGCGTGTGGCGGAAACCAACTGGCTGGATATTCTGCGATTGGATGCGGGGTCATGGAAACACCCGCGATTTGCCGGCAGCCGCGTGCCGAGTCTGGAGGAGGCTCTGCAGGCCATCAGCCCCTGTGCCCAACCGGTGATTGAGATCAAGGTGCCATTAAACCCGTCCATGGTTATCGGGCTGCTGACACGTTACGACATCCTGACCGATGCAGTGGTGATGAGCTTTGATGAGAATATATTAGCATCTCTGCGGGCCGAAAACCGGAAGGTGGTGCTGTTTCAACTTCTGGATAGCTGGTCGCCGAAAATGATTCGATCCGCTCGGGCAGCCGGCATAACGGGGGTGGTGATGAAGTTTGATCAATGCGCGCTGGATCGGGCGATGATGGCGAAAGAGTTGATGCCGCACGTCTGGGCGTATGACGTGAACGATCCGGGGGCGGCGGCGGCGTGCGGTGCGATGGGTCTGGATGGCGTGATTACGGATTTTCCGGATATCGTGCGGGCCCGGGCCGAGGCATGAGCAGGGTGCGGCAATTTTTCCAGTAATCCCAGCGGTGAGTGCGAATGCGAACATCCACCTGCACCCGCCGCCCATTCGGCATCCCGCCCGCCGATTGATTCCGCCTGCCCTGCGTGTAGCGGCCGTATCGCCGCCAGCTTGCCGGCGGTAACGCTGGAAAGGGTATCGGGACGCAGGGTTACGCAGAGGACGGCCGCTGTTTGATTCCGCCCACCCGGCGCTTTATCGTTCTTCATGGATATCGGAATGTTGGGGCTCGTATGGTCGTCATCGATGAAAAATCAATGCCCAGCTCGGGAGCGGGTCGCCCCGCAACTGCCCGGAATCAATTGATTGGGGTTTGCAGAGCCCTCTGGCACGCTTGGTCTGCCTTTTTTCTTCTTGCCGTCCTTTTCGTAGCGCCTGCCCTCCCTCGCCCGCCGAGCTGGCAATGGGTGCTCATCAGAGCGGCGCTGGGGCCCCACAAGCATTTCTACCCAAGCGTAATGGTGCCCGTCACCGCCGCGAAGCGGTATCGTGCCATCACCATTGGGGAAGCCCTCAGCAGGGGGATGAAGCCCGCGCCGGGCGCACATCTTACCGTACGTCTGTTGCCGACCTATTATTATGCGCTCGCCTCGGTCGAATATCTTCCCACAGGGGCGCGTCTCTCACGGTATTTTATTTTTTGGCAGTCGCTCCCGCAGGCGATCCGGTATAAGCGTTGCATACACGCGTCCATGCACATGCCCTTTCAGGGTGGAGTTCATGGCCGCCCCAGGTCCGCTCCGCCGGGGTACTTTGCGGGGGCCATTTCCGCGCTCCGCCCGCGGCCTTCCTCGCCCAGCTACTGGCTGACGGTCTGTTTCTCGGTGTGTGCGTGGCTGGGCTTGGTCGTTTTGGTGACTACTCTTGCGTGCAAGTACCGCTCGTTCGATTTCGGGGCGCAGGTCGCGGCGATGCTGATGGTCGCCTTCTGGTAAGCGCTGGCTTGGGCATTTCCGTCGGCGAGCACCCCTCTCGCCGCCGTCTCCTTTCTCTGGTGGCCAGCGGTCCTGCTGCTGCTTTATGGGGCAATGCTCGGCAGGTTGCGGGCTTACGGCCTGAGCCGAAAATGCCGCTCGGCCATCCCCAGAGGGCCTCAAGTGGCCGAGGGCAAAAATGCGGGCACCGTCGGCCGATGAAACAACAATACTGCGTACAGCCACCTGCTGGCCTTTTACGGTCGCAGTCGATAAAGCATCAGCGAAGGATCGAAACATCGGAGCGGGCGGCATCGCTGACTTGCGGCCTCGGCAACAATTAGCTCTGCGTTTCCCTGCGCCGCTGACGTTAAATCGGTTTCTCTCTCTTTCCCTGCGGCTGGCGTTTATCTACCGCGGTGCTGGCCGGTGGAATAAATCCACCGGCTCGCATTTGAGATGATCGTGATTCACCTGATCTGCAGGCACCGTTGGCTGCGGCCGCCCGGAAAGATGGGGATGCCCAAAATCCAGGAAGATTCATCCGGCTGATCGTTTGACCCCTTATGGTGCTGCCTGTATTCTCACGAATCTGTATAGGGTTAGGTATTTTGTGTGTCGGTTAAGGATTCAAGCAACATGTCCTCCAATGCAGTTTCTCTCAAGATTTACTACGAAAATGAGGCTCCCCTTTCCGGCCTGGCCGGGAAAACGGTCGGCGTGCTGGGGTACGGCTCGCAGGGGCACGCCCACGCCCAAAATCTTCGCGACAGTGGCGTGAAGGTGATCGTTGCCAACCGTAAAGATTCCGCCAACGGCAAGTTGGCCATCGAGCATGGCTTTGATCCGATGAGCATTCCTGATGTGGTCAAAGCGGCCGATCTTATCATTGTCACGCTGCCCGATGAATTACAGCCTGAAATTTACGAGAAGGAAATCGCTCCCAACCTGCGGGGCGGCAAGACCTTCGGTACCACGCACGGCTTGAATATTCACTTCAAGCAGATTGTTCCACCTCCGGATGTGGATGTGGTGATGATTGCACCCAAAGGGCCCGGGCATCTGGTGCGAAGTGAGTATGTGAAAGGCGGCGGCGTTCCGTGCCTGGTGGCCGTGGCTCAGGATGCGTCCGGCAAGGCTCTGCAGACGGCTCTGGCCTGGGGCAACGGCGTCGGCGGCGCCCGGGCGGGCATCATCCAAACCACGTTCAAGGATGAATGCGAGACCGATCTCTTCGGCGAACAGGCCGTGCTCTGCGGCGGCCTCTCGGCGCTGATCAAGGCCGGCTTTGAAACGCTGGTTAAAAATGGCTATCCGCCGGAGATGGCGTATTTTGAATGCGTCCATGAGGTGAAGTTGATTGTCGACCTGATCTATCAGGGCGGGCTGAACTACATGCGTTACAGCATCAGCAATACCGCCGAATACGGCGACCTGACGCGCGGCCCCCGCATCATCACCGAGCAGACCAAAAAGGAAATGCAGAAAATTCTGGATGAAATCACCTCCGGCCAGTTTGCCCGCGAATGGATGGCGGAACACAAGGCCGGCAAGCCGAAATTTAACGCCCTTTACGAGGCGGATAAAAATTCGCAGGTTGAGGTGGTCGGCAAGCATTTGCGAAGGATGATGAAGTGGATTGCCGCCAAGGAAGTCTGATGCCGCAGTTTGACGGCGGACTGTCTGCCGACCGTGTTATCTCAATAGGCGAAGTGGCGGAGGCGGTGCGAGGATGAGCATTACTTTCACGGACGCCTTGGATCATGTGGCGATTGCCGCGGACGATACCGATGCCCTTGTGAAGTGGTATCACCGGATGCTCGGCCTCGTGGTCAAAGCTCAGACCGAGCCGCAGCAACCTTCCGGACAGCGAACCTATCTGATTGGACCGCCGACGGATGACGATGTTCATCGCGGTATGATGCTGGAGATTATGCCGCGCAACGAGCATGTGCGTCGTCCGCGCGACAGTCATGATCCGGGAATCAGCCATGTGGCGTGGCGCGTGGATGATTTTGATGCCGCGTATGCACATTTATCCGCCGGCGGCGTAGGATTTGTCGGGGCGGTGGTGCAGGCGGTCGGGGGCGGAAGACTGATATCCTTCGTGGATTGCGAAGGTAACTTGATGCAGATTGTGGAAAGATCGCGAGGCTGATGCTCATGAACTTCTCTTCCCGCATGCCCGTTTCGGGACGTACCGGAAAAATTTCTTCCGTATGTTGCACCCTGCTTATGCTCGTTGGCTGCATGTCGATTGCCGGTTGCGGCGACCGCGCCCTGCAGATATCGCTGGTGCCCGTAAGTCCGCGTATCAGGCCGCAGGTGGTGCATAAAACGCATCAATGGTTTAACTGCAATCGCGTGGCGATTGTGGATGTCAGCGGGATGCTGCTCGACGGATCCACCGCATCGTGGCTCGGTTCGTCGCACAATCCAGTGAGTGATTTTGCCCAGACTCTCCACTCCATCGCCAAAGACCCGCGCGTCAAGGCGGTTGTGCTTCGGATGAATACGCCCGGCGGCACGGTAACCGCCAGCACCATCATGTATAACACCCTGAAACGATTTGAACGAAAAACACATAAACCGGTCGTGGTTTCCATGATGGATGTGTGCGCCAGCGGCGGTTATTACCTGTCATGCGCCGCCGATTATCAGATGGCGTATCCCACGACCATTACCGGCTCCGTGGGGGTGATTGTTCAATTGTTCAATTTCCGCCACACGTTGCAATACCTCGGCGTCACAGCGCCGGCATTTGCCAGCGGCCCGGATAAGGAGACCGGTTCACCCTTTTCCAAGATGACAACCTCACAGAAAAAAATTATTCAGGGATTTGTCCGTGAATTTTTCGCCCGCTTTGTGCATGTCGTCAAATCTTCGCATCCGCAGGTTAATCCGAAGCTCTGGCCGATGCTTACCGACGGGCGCCCGCTGACGGGAATCGACGCCCTTCGCTACCACATGATTAACGCCCTCGGCGGTCTGCATGCCGCCATCCGTAAAGCCAAAGCGCTCGCCCACATCAAACACGCGACCATTGTGCTGTACAAACGTAACGGACACGATACCGGATCGGTTTACGCCAAGAGTGATCTCGGGGGCAAGAGTGGCAATTTTAATATGGTCAACGTCAATCTCTCCGGGGCCGCCATGTCCACTTTCCTGCATCCCAATTTCCTCTACATGTGGGAACAGTAATTTTCACGGCGAGAATCCCGCGATGAGTCACGTTTTCCACCTCTGATCCGGGGCGCGGCACGATCTTTCCCCGTTGCCATGGTGTCCGGCGCAGATTGCCTGCGTGAAATGGGTACGGCGGCCGAGAACACAATAAAACTAAACAAAACAGAAATAGAACGTTAAGATGGCGACGGTAGGTTACCGGCGGTTATGGATTTGATGCCGCTCTACAATGGGCGTTAAGCGCTAAGGAGTGAAATGCAACGGCCATCCCGATCGCGTCCCCCGGCAGGGGCTTGTGTGTCAGGTTCAAGATTGTTTGCGTTGGTCGCAGCGGTGGTATGCTGGTCGGCGATCGCATCTGGTGCAACGCTGACACATCAGCTGCCCGACGGCAGAATCGTCGCACCGGTTGGAAAAACGATTCAGACGGCTAATTTTCCCGTCGGTGTCGTCCGACAGCACGGTACGATTGTGGTGGAATCGGCTGGAGCGTCGGCGATTCAGTCCCTGCAGGGTTACAACAAAAAATTGCGACCGAATATGGTGCTGCATTTCCTCAAATATCAGCATCTGTGGCACAGTCTCAAACTTCCCAATGTGGTCACCAACCAGAGCCTCTTTCAAGGATTGGTCCGCGGGCCCTACGGCATGATCTATGCCGCTGGCGGAGTGTCGGATAATCTGCTGGCGATCAAGGTGACGCAGGATGAACTCAAGATCGTTCGCGAATTCCCGCTTACCGGCCAGAGTTTCCCGAAGAATCAATACCCGTACGTGAATCAGGGCCCACCCGGGCCTCCCCTGTTTTATCCCGATTCTGCCGCCATCAGCGGCAAATTTGCATTTGTTACCGGGTTACTCAGTAACAGCCTTGCGCGGATCAATCTGCGCTCCGGTGAGACGGTCTACGCCAATGTCGGTTCATATCCGTACGAGGTTGTTACGGCCGGACGCTATGCCGTGGTAACCGACTGGGGCGCCGACTCGGTGCGCTTCATCGAAAAGAGGAACTTGAAGACCCGGGCGGTTGTTCGTCTCGGTCCGCCGACCGGGCCGCATCATCGTCTGCCCGGCATCCATCCCACCGCCGTCGTGTACGATCACGCGGATCACTCAGTCTGGGTGGCTTGCGCCAACGCCGACACCCTCTCTGAAATCAGCATCAAAACTTTCAAAGTCACTCGCACCATTGCCGATCTTCCCTTCACCGGTGCACTCCCCGGCACCTTTCCCGATGCGCTGGCCGTCTGGCATAAACGCCTCTTCGCCTGTAATGCCGGCAATGATGATGTTGCCGTATTTAATACCGCAACCGGCAAACTGCTCGGTTTGATTCCCACCGGCTGGTATCCAACTGATGCCGTCATCAGCTACGGCCAACTCCTCATCACCAGTGCCAAGGGAGTCGGATTCGGGCCCAATCCGCACGGCAAGTGGATCGGCGATTGCATGCCCGGATCATTGCAGATGATTTCGTTGCGGGAGCTGAAGCGTCAACTTCCTTTATGGACTCACGAAACACTGAGCGATTTGCGGATGACCGCTACTGATCGCTCCCGACTATCCGTCGGCAACCGCCAGGCGACCGCATGGCTACATCAGCACATTCACCATGTGGTATTTATTCTGCGTGAAAACAAAACCTTTGATGAAGATTTCGGCACCTATTCGCGCGCCGGAAAATGGGCCGATCCCAAACTTGATCTTTATGACCAGAAGGAACTTCCCAATGCCTACGCGCTCGCGAACCGCTTCGGCCTGATGGTGAATTACAAGGTGGACGGCGAAGTGACGGCTCAGGGCCACCAGTGGACGACATCCGGCGAGGATGGTGATTTCGTGCAGCGGACCTGGCCCATGTACTATTCCGGTCGGGGACTATCCGAAAACCCTGGATGGACTGAGCCTCTTGTCGGAAGCGCGTTTAATTCCACGGACGGCTTCGGCGGGACGGACAACCCGTATTCGGATTACACCGACCTGAAAAAACTGGGCCGCTGGGCCAATCCGTGGATTTCGTATCCCGACGGCATGTTTATTTTTAATGATCTTCTCGATCATCATATTTCGTTTCAGGATTTCGGAGAATTTGTCTCGCGCAGCGAGATGGGGGATATTTCAGCCGCGATGCACGCCCATGTGCAGATGAATTTTCCGGGTTGGAATCGGTTTTTCCTCGATACCTACCGGGCCAAAATAGTCAAAGAATTCATCCATTCGCATTCTGGCGATATGCCCGCACTCATGTACATCTGGCTGCCGGATGATCATACCGCCGGTCGGCAGGCCGGATACTATACCCCCGATTATTATGTGGCTAATAATGATGAAGCCACCGGCGAAATTGTCGCCGAGCTTTCAAGGCTCAAATCATGGCGGCATACCCTGATTTTCATCACCGAGGATGATGCCCAGTCCGGTGCCGATCACATCTCGGCTCATCGCAGTTTGGCGCTGGTGATCGGCCCATGGGTGAAACGGGGCGTGTTGATCACGCATCCCTAT
>JAJZNY010000103.1 GCA_021852245.1 Planctomycetota bacterium
GGCCCGGCATAACCCGCCCGGGCAGTACCAATAACTCTCCCATTTGTCTTGCCGACTTCATGGCAACCATGGCCGCCTATCTGCATTACAAGCTGCCTGCGAATGCCGGTGTTGACAGTTTTAATATTTTGCCCGCCTTCAAGGGGCACAAAGTGAAATATCCGGTGATTACCGCTTCGGTCGATGGATCTCTGGCCATTATTGACGGCTCGTGGAAGTTGGAGATGTGCCCCGGCTCCGGCGGGCGAACGCTCCCCAACATGGTTGCCCGGCGGGCGCATCTGCCGCCGGTACAGCTTTATCATATGAGTACCTGGCTGGGCCTGACCGAACAATTAAATCTTGAAAAAGAGTACCCGAAAATCGTGCATCGGCTGGAAATGCTTCTGTTGCGGGACATTCGCAATGGGCGCAGCACACCGGGGCCTGTTGAGCATAACGACAATCCGCAGGTGTGGCATGCCATTGACTGGTCTAAATCTTTTCCCGCTGCGGCGACGCTTCCGCAAAAGTAACTGCATCGGAAGAGGCATCAAGTCGCACACGGGGCCATTGACAGAGCGAGCAGACCCCGTAAGGAAATCCTGGCGTACCTGGTGTGGGAAAAGAGCCAATGACATCGTGCCGCAGGCATGGCACCGTCTTTCGTGCGGAGCCGCGACTCCGAATCCGGCCGTCCAAGGGAGATTTGTGGTGGAACCTTTTTTTTTCGCACAATGCACAATCATGCGCTTTTTAACCCCGAAGCGCGAAAGACAGGCTACGGGGTGAATCATCCCAGTGCGGCGCGAATCGGTACGCCAATCAATCGCGGCCGGAAATCAACCGGGCGGAAAGCTCAAAAGGCAGGTCATCGGCCAGCGGTGTCGGGAGCCCCGCCGTCTGCGGAAGCGCCTTGAGCACGGCTCCAGCCGCCAGATACCCGCTTCTCACCGCACCTTCCATGGTCGCCGGCCAACCGGTTTGCGTGTAGTCGCCGGCAAGAAATAAATTTTCAATTCCGCCGGCCGGGGGTTCCTGCGTGGGACGGTATCGATCCACGCCCGGTACGGGTGAAAAGGTGGCACGCTTTTCGATGACGATCCGATAGCGTACCAGCCGGGCTTCCGGCTGGTGGAAAATCGTGCGGAGTTGATGTTCAAAAAGTGCGGCACAGCGATCATGCGGTGTGGATACCCACTGCCGGGCGGCGCTGATGACGCCGTGAATGGCGGTTCCACTGGAATCTTTTCGGAACAGCCATTGGAGCGGGCCTTCGATCAGTGCGGCGTGCGGGATTTTCATCAGCGGACGGTCAAACCAAAGGTGGGCACCGAGGATGGGCACACTTTCAAGTTTTTCCAGCCCGGCGAACCGCGAATCCGTCCGCAGCCATTCCGGGGCGATCATCTTGGATGCCGCATGATGATTGGTCGCCAGCACCACTGCGGATGCCGCTATCGTCTCACCGCTGACCAGACGGACCGTGGTAACTGTGCGATCTCGGCATGTAATTTCGGCGACGCGCTTACCGAGGCGGATGTCGCGGCAGGGACGCTTTGAATAAAGCGTCTGCAATGGGCAATCGGGCAGCCCCAGCATATAACCCCGCCGGTTTCGGAGCATGGCCTCCTGAAATACTTCCACGGCGTAAATCGCGGCCGTTCTCTGCGTGTCCTCATTGAGTGCGCTGATCACCACCGGATCATAAAATTTCTGGATCACGGCCGGGGATTGATGGTGTCGGGCGAGCCATTCGCCGAAGGAGACATTGGCCAGGGCCGCGCGGCCGGATCGGCCGATCCGCATCATGGCCCGCATGGCGTGGGCGACGCTCAGACGCTGAGCAGGAGAGAGAAGATTAAAGAGGCCCATGGAAGGGCCCAGATGCAGTGGTGCGGGCAGGCCCGGCACGCCCCAGAGGCTGTAATGTCGGCCGCTCGGGTCGAGGTAATGCACGCGCCGATACCAGCGAATATGTTCCAAGGCTCCGAGGCGGCGATAAAGATCAATCAGATTGGTGCAGCACCCCAGCAGCACGTGCTGGCAGTTGTCGAGGATTTCGCCCGACTGGGCATCCTGAAAGCTGCCTGCCCGGCCACCGAGATCCTGTCTGGCTTCAAGAAGCATCACCGGCAGACCGCAGGATTCCAGAACCGTTGCCGCGGCAATTCCGGCCAAACCACCGCCGACAACCACGATGGGATCACGTCGATCCTGCCAGCGTTCGGTCTTGAGGGGTTTGACAAAAAGCCCCGGTGCGCCGAGGACGGTATCAGCTGAATGGATATTGGAAATACCGGTGACGGGTTCAAGCATGGAAAAATGATGACCTTATGCGTTTTTACTCTGCCACATGATTTTCAATTTCTTCAGGCCGCCCAGGCGAACTCTCCGGGTGAGGACATCCATCGGGCTGTGGGCGATCTTATCCAGTATGCCGCGATAGATGCCGGTCATGGCGGCGAGCGCCGGGCGACTGTCCGCGGAGACATATTTTTCCAGATCGGCGGAGGAATGGAAATATTTGCGGGCCCGGCTGATTTCAAAATTGATCAGAGATAATATTTCATTATTGGCCAAGCCGTTGCCCAGCCACGCGGACCGCACGCCGA
>JAJZNY010000415.1 GCA_021852245.1 Planctomycetota bacterium
TCGGCGTGCGGTCCGCGTGGCTGGGCAACGGCTTGGCCAATAATGAAATATTATCTCTGATCAATTTTGAAATCAGCCGGGCCCGCAAATATTTCCATTCCTCCGCCGATCTGGAAAAATATGTCTCTGCGGACAGTCGCCCGGCGCTCGCCGCCATGACCGGCATCTATCGCGGCATACTGGATAAGATCGCCCACAGCCCGATGGATGTCCTCACCCGGAGAGTTCGCCTGGGCGGCCTGACAAAATTGAAAATCATGTGGCAGAGTAAAAACGCATAAGGTCATCATTTTCCCATGCTTGAACCCGTCACCGGCATTTCCAATATCCATTCGGCTGATACCGTCCTCGGCGCACCGGGGCTTTTTGTCAAACCCCTCAAGACCGAACGCTGGCAGGATCGACGTGATCCCATCGTGGTTGTCGGCGGTGGTCTGGCCGGAATTGCGGCGGCAACGGTTCTGGAATCCTGCGGTCTGCCGGTGATGCTCCTTGAAGCCAGGCAGGATCTCGGTGGCCGGGCAGGCAGCTTTCAGGATGCCCAGTCGGGCGAAATACTCGACAACTGCCAGCACGTGCTGCTGGGATGCTGCACCAATCTGATTGATCTTTATCGCCGCCTCGGAGCCTTGGAGCATATTCGCTGGTATCGGCGCGTGCATTATCTCGATCCGCGCGGCCGACATTACAGCCTCTGGGGCGTGCCGGGCCTGCCCGCACCACTGCATCTGGGCCCGTCCATGGGCCTCTTCAATCTTCTCTCTCCTGCTCAGCGTCTGAGCGTCGCCCACGCCATGCGGGCCATGATGCGGATCGGCCGATCTGGCCGCGCGGCCCTGGCGAATGTCTCTTTTGGTGAATGGCTCGCCCGACACCATCAATCCCCGGCCGTGATCCAGAAATTTTATGATCCGGTGGTGATCAGCGCTCTGAACGAAGACACGCAGAGAACGGCCGCAATTTACGCCGTGGAAGTATTTCAGGAGGCCATGCTCCGAAACCGGCGGGGATATATGCTGGGACTGCCGGATTGCCCATTGCAGACGCTTTATTCAAAGCGTCCCTGCCGCGACATCCGCCTCGGTAAGCGCGTCGCCGAAATTACGTGCCGAGATCGCACGGTTAGCACGGTTCGTCTGGTCAGCGGTGAGACGATAGCGGCATCCGCAGTGGTGCTGGCGACGAATCATCATGCGGCATCCAAGATGATCGCCCCGGAATGGCTTCGGACGGATTCGCGGTTTGCCGGGCTGGAAAAACTTGAAAGTGTGCCCATCCTCGGGGCCCACCTTTGGTTTGACCGTCCACTGATGAAAATCCCGCACGCCGCACTGATCGAAGGCCCGCTTCAATGGCTGTTCCGAAAAGATTCCAGTGGAACCGCCGTTCACGGCGTCATCAGTGCCGCGCGGCAGTGGGTATCCACACCGCATGATCGCTGTGCCGCACTTTTTGAACATCAACTCCGCACGCTTTTCCGCCAGCCGGAGGCTCGGCTGGTACGCTATCGGATTGTCATCGAAAAGCGAGCCACCTTTTCACCCGTACCGGGCGTGGATCGATACCGTCCCACGCAGGAACCCCTGGCCGGCGGAATTGAAAATTTATTTCTTGCCGGCGACTACACGCAAACCGGTTGGCCGGCAACGATGGAGGGTGCGGTCCGGAGCGGATATCTGGCGGCCGGAGCCGTGCTCAAGGCGCTTCCGCAGACGGCGGGGCTCCCGACACCGCTGGCCGATGATCTGCCTTTTGAACGTACCGCCCGGTTGATTTCCGGCCGCGATTGATTGGCGTACCGATTCGCGCCGCACTGGGATGATTCACCCCGTAGCCTGTCTTTCGCACTTCGGGGTTAAAAAGCGCATGATTGCGCATTGAGCGAAAAAAAGTTTCTACCACAAATCTCCCTCGGACGGCCGGAATCGGAGTCGCGGCTCCGCACGAAAGACGGTGCCATGCCTGCGGCACGATGTCATTGGCTCTTTTCCCACACCAGGTACGCAAAGATTTCCTTACGGGGTCTGCTCGCTCTGCCAATGGCCCCGTGTGCGACTTGATGCCTCTTCCGGTGCAGTTACTTTTGCGGAAGCGTCGCCGCAGCGGGAAAAGATTTAGACCAGTCAATCGCATGCCACACCTGCGGATTGTCGTTATGCTCAACAGGCCCCGGTGTGCTGCGCCCATTGCGAATGTCCCGCAACAAAAGCATTTCCAGCCGATGCACGATTTTCGGATACTCTTTTTCAAGATTTAATTGTTCGGTCAGGCCCAGCCAGGTACTCATATGATATAGCTGCACCGGCGGCAGATGCGCCCGCCGGGCAACCATGTTGGGGAGCGTGCGTCCGCCGGAGCCGGGGCACATCTCCAACTTCCATGAGCCGTCAATAATGGCCAGGGAGCCGTCGACCGAAGCGGTAATCACCGGATATTTCACTTTGTGCCCCTTGAAGGCGGGCAAGATATTAAAACTGTCAACACCGGCATTCGCAGGCAGCTTGTAATGCAGATAGGCGGCCATGGTTGCCATGAAGTCGGCAAGACAAATGGGAGAGTTATTGGTACTGCCCGGGCGGGTTATGCCGGGCC
>JAJZNY010000408.1 GCA_021852245.1 Planctomycetota bacterium
GTTCATGCCGATGAGTATTATCGCGACCGGGGCATTTCGTTCGGATCGCTTCACAAGCTGCTGGTGCACGTGATGGGTGCCCAATGGGTGTGGTTGCAGCGGTGGAAAGGGAACTCGCCGCCCAAATTGCCGGACGTTGCCGATTACCCCACACGGGAGAGCATCGCGGGTTACTGGCCAGTGTTGCATCGGGAATTTATTGATTTTATCGCTGCGGAAAACTCAGAGACACTTCACCGGCTGATTCACTATCGGAATTCGCGTGGCGAGGCGTTTACGCTTCCGCTTTTGGAATTGATCCTTCATACGCTGGACCACGGTACCTATCACCGGGGGCAAGCCAATACGCTGATCAAGCTGGCGGGCGGCACACCGGTATCGATCAACTATTTTGAATTCAGCCGGCTGTTTCCAAGCCCGTAGCGGCCGTGTCTTGCTGCCGAATTATGGGGCCATCCGGAAGCGCATATTTTGATTATCCACCTTCACTCCGGCATAACGGCGTACCGATGACAGTAAGGCCCCGCATGGGTTGAAGAGAGTCACCGGCGCGCTGCCACTGGGTGGCGAATGAAACGGACATTCCGGTGCGGCGGCGGTGCGAGCGTGGAGGTATGGCTGTGGCCGAGGTAGTCGAAAACCTGAGACAACTCTTGCAGACTCGCCCGGGGTTACGACAGGTAGCCCGGGTAAAGCCCCCGAACGTGAATTTTCCCCCACCGCTGGTCCCGGCGACTGCGGGCTCCGAGATATCGTTGATAGCACTGGATATGGACGGCACATTATTGGACCCACGCGAGGATATTACGCCGCGAGTGCATCACGCGCTCCATCGGGCGATGGAGATGGGTTTGCAGATTGTACTGGCGACCGCACGTCCGCCACGATCGGTCCGATTTTATCATCGTGCATTAAAACTTCGCACCCCGATTATCAGCCACAATGGCGCATTAATATGGGACGAACGGGCGCAGTGTGTATTAAGACACAGCAGTCTTTCGCAACGGACGGTCAAGAAAGTTATTGATTTTGCCCGCAAATGTCGATCCGACGTCATACCCAGCGTCGAGATCGTGGATACCCTGTATTCAGATCACTTTGGAATCGTGCCCGTGGAGGCTATTCCGCCCGGAAGGCGGTTCAGTCCCGATGTTATTGCGGATATGAGCAGTTTTCTGCATTCTCCGGTAACGCGGGTGATGTTTCATGCGCCAGCGGCCGCGCTGGACGAACTGACCACTGCCCTGACGCGGAAATTCAAAAGCGGCTTCAGTCTTTTGCGCAGCGAACATCGGCTGCTGCAGGTGGTTGCCCCCGACACCGACAAAGCGGTCGCCCTGGAGATCGTATCCGGCTGGTATAACGTGCCGTCATCCAAGGTATTGGCGATTGGCGATGGTCCGAATGATGTTCCGATGTTGCGGTGGGCGGGCACGAGTGTTGCGATGGCCAACGCTCCGGAACGTGTCCGCCGGGCGGCGCAACATATTGTTCCATCCAATCGCGATGACGGGGTGGCTGTCGCGTTGGAAAAATTCGTTTTTTGCGCTGCGTAGATCCGGCAGCTGCGAAATCTCCCAGCATGACAATGTGACCGGCACAAAAGAGCGAGATCGTGCTCAGAATGCTCCGGTGGGTTAAACTCCTGCCCCGTGCATGTCGGAAGCTGCACGCAGAATGGAGTTGGTCATGCCGTCAATCCCCTATATCACCGCCGATCTACCGGGAACCGGTGGAGCGATAAAAACACACCTGGAAGATTTTCAGGTGGAGGAGATACCGCTGTATCCTTTCGCAGGTGTCGGCGAGCACGCTTACCTGCTGATTGAGAAGCGCGGGATGAGCACCTATACGGCGATTTCCATCCTTGCCAAAGCCATTGGTCGGCGCAGTGTGGATTTTGGCTATGCGGGACTCAAGGATGCGCAGGCGATAACCCGGCAATGGATATCGATTGAGCACGAACCGAACAGTCGCTTTGAGAAACTCGATCTGCCCGTCATTCGCGTTGTAGCACAGAGCCGCCATCGCAACAAACTTAAGCTTGGACATCTGGCGGGTAATCGCTTTACCATCCGCATCCGACATGAGGATTGGGATAAGTCACCGGCCATGCTGCAGGAGGCCGTCGGGCGGGCGGATGCCGTTCTGCGTTCGCTGGCCCGAACGGGGGTGCCGAATTTTTTCGGCTCGCAGCGATTCGGCATGCGGCTGGACAATCATCTTCTGGGTATGGCACTGCTGCGGCAGGATGCAAAAAAATTCATGGACTTGTGGTTGGGCAAAGCGGATGAAAGTGTAGATCGGGGAGGTGTACTCCAGGCACGACGGCATTACGATGCGGGAAATATGGCGGCCGCGTTTTCTGCCTGGCCGGGACACCTGCGGGCGGAACGCGCGGCGCTGGCGATTCTGCAGAAAAATCCGCAGGCTCATGCCAAGGCGCTGCATGCGGTGGATATTCGCCTTCGTCGCCTGCTGATCAGTGCTCTCCAGGCCCATTTGTTTAATCGGGTCCTTGAACACCGACTGCCAAACCTGACCACCATGATGGCCGGGGATTTGGCATGGCTGCACGAAACGGGAGCAG
>JAJZNY010000471.1 GCA_021852245.1 Planctomycetota bacterium
TTGACTCACGCTGGCGCGTGATGTGATCCGCTTTTTTGTCACGCTAAGACAGACGAAGCAATCTTTTCGTTAAATCTGATACCCTTCGCAGCGCTACCGCCGGCAAGCCGGCGGCTTTATGGCGGCACATGAATGCGCCGGCTTACCATCTGTATCGTCCGGTCCCCCGACATCGCAGCCTCCGAGATATCCCAGCGAAATCCCATCCATTTCTCACTTCTCCTGCCCGGACGCATATAGCGAGGCGGGGCCTGCGGCGCGGATGCCGCGGGATAACGACACCGGGCCTGAACCAACTTGGAGGAATTATGACGACGCCGCCTTCATCTCCCGATCATGCACGGAATTTGGAAATTTTTCGCAAACTGATGGCCGACCGGGGTTGGTGGATTGTGCCGATCCCGTTGCGGGAAAAAGGGCCGCGGATAAAGGGGTGGCGGGAGATGCGCATCGGCCCCGAGGATTTCGACCGGTATTTTCACGCTCCCTGCAATGCGGGCATTATCCTCGGCCTGCCGGATACCGATGGCCGGTACCTGATCGATATCGATCTGGATTCGCCGGAGGCGGTGCAGCTGGCGAAAAATTATCTGCCTCAGACGGACTGCATCTTCGGCCGGGTGGGGAAGCCTGCATCGCATCGGCTTTACTGCGTTCGGACGCCGATTGCGCGGCAGGTGTACCGATCGGCTGCTGGGGCGATGATCGCTGAAATTCGCGGCAGCGGATGCCAGACCGTGGCCCCCGGCAGCGTACACCCGAGCGGCGAACCGATTGCATGGGTGCGCGATGGCCAACCGGCGGAGATAGCGTTGGAGGTGCTGCTGGCCGCGGTGGAGAATCTGGCGGTGGTGTGCGGATGGCGGAAACCGTCCGGCCGGGCAGCACCGATCAGCTTGCCGCCGCACCATGAATCACCGCGCCGCGAGCCGCCGCCCCCCGAGTCGCCGGCTTCTGGCCCGCCGGAAGAGAGCACGCCGGAAGACATCTGGTACCGGCGATGTCAAAACTATCTGGCCAAGCTGCCGCGAAGCATCTCCGGACACGGCGGGCACGATGCGATGCTGCGGGCGTGCTGCGAAATTTACCGGTTCGGCTTCGACGACGCCGACGCGTGGCAACTGGCGGACTGGTTCAACACGAACATGTGCGATCCGCCGTGGGATGAAAAAGAACTGGGGCACAAACTGGCGGACGCCAACGAAAAAGTGTCTGTGAGGGGAGAATTTGCCAAATGGCGGCAGTGGCGGCCCACGGGGACGGCGCTCCCCGCACCCAAGGCCCCGCCTGCGTCCACGCCCGCGCCCAAGCCCCCGCCCGCACCCGCGCCCAAGCCCGCTTCCGCTTCCGCACCCAAGCCGGCTCCCGCACCCTCACCGGGGCCCACCCCCGCAGCAACACCTGCGCCCGCCATGGCGGCCGGAACCCAGCGGAATCATCATGAGATTCAATTCACGGATGTCGGCAACGGCCAGCGGCTGGCACGCCGCCACGGCAGCAATATCCGCCATGTGTCGGGGATCGGCTGGTACGTGTGGAATGGCATCCGCTGGCGGCTGGATGACACGCTGGAGATCGACCGGCTGGCAAAAGAGACCGTGCGGGCGATGTTGGCGGATTCAGCGAAGGCGGCGGATGACGCGCAGCGGCGGGCATTGGCCAGGCACGCCCTTGCAAGCGAATCTGCCGTGCGCCTGCGGGCGATGGTGAATCTGGCGGCATCGGAGCCGGGCATCGCCATCCGGGCGGAGGAGCTCGATGCGGATCCATGGCTATTGAATGTGAACAACGGCATCCTTGATCTGCGTAATGGGGCATTTCACCTGCACGATCCGGCGAAGCTGCAGAGCAAACTGGCGCCGGTCGATTACGATCCCGACGCGCCCTGCCCGCGTTTTGACCAGTTTCTCACGGAGATTTTCGGCGAGGGGAACGAACTTCCGCAGTATGCGGCCCGATTATTTGGCATGTGCCTCACCGGCGACACCCGCGAACAGATTCTGCCGATTCTGTGGGGCGAGGGGCAGAATGGAAAGTCAACGCTTGTGGGCATCATCATGCACATCATGGGCGATTATGCCGGGCTGGCGGCGGAATCGTTGCTGATGGTGGGGCGACACGAGGAGCACCCGTGCAGCCTTGCCGACATGCAGGGGAAGCGGATGGTGGTGGCGTCGGAGACGGAATCGGCCGGGCGTCTGAAGATGCAGCTGATCAAGCGGCTCACGGGGGACGAAACGATCAAAGCCCGGCGGATGCGGGAGAATTACTATGAATTTCCGCGGACGCATAAAACGATTCTGCAAACGAATAACAAGCCCCGGATCAATGAGAACTCCAAGGCGGTGTGGCGGCGGGTTCAACTGATACCGTTTAACGTGATCATTCCCGATGATAAAAAAGATACGGAATTGCTCTGGAAGCTCAAGGCCGAGGCGAGCGGCATTTTGAATTGGCTTATCGGGGGATGCCTGGACTGGCAGCGGCAGGGGCTCGGTGAGCCGCTGGAAGTGAAGCACGCGACGGAAGCGTATCGGGAGGAGAGCGATCCGCTGCGGGAATTTTTGGAGGAGCGGTGTGTGGAAGCGCC
>JAJZNY010000451.1 GCA_021852245.1 Planctomycetota bacterium
TTATTGAGTGCGGTTTATGGATTGGAAAAAATTCTTTACGGTTCTGACGCTCGCGGTGGCGCTGGCCCTCATCTTCAACCTCATCTTCGGGAAGTTTTTCGCCCCACCTCCGACCGCCCCCGTCGGCTCGGCGCACAAGCCGCAATCCGGCTTTTTAGTCACCAATTCCCATCATCATCAACCCGTCAAGCCACAGATCATCACCATCGGCGGCGACCAGCCTTCTAGCCCCTGCATGCTGAAGATGACGCTTTCCAACCACACCGCCGGTATCGAAAGTATTAAACTTAACGTCAAAAATTATCGCGAAACCTCCGAATCCATTAAGCCGCTGGTCCTTCTCCACCATCTGGATCACAACCCGCTGGCATTTGCCATCAGTCGGCTGGTGATCAACGGCCAGAATTATTTTCTGCGCGATCTGAACTGGGACATTCTCCCCGTACCGGCAAAAGAGCGGGGCCTTGAGGCCAAGTTCGCCTTTACGCTCAATTCCCCCGCCACGGGTAAAAAAATGCTGCGCGTGGTACGGGAATATAAAATCAAACCCGGCAGTTACAACGTCACCATCCGTCAGAACCTGCAAAATCTCGGCTCGGCTCCCTTGGATGTGCAGTTGGTGCAGTACGGGCCCACCAACCTGCCCCTGCATGACCGTCAGGTGGATCAACGCGTCTTTCAGTGCGCCGGTTACAACACCAAGGGACGCTATGTCACCACCAGCGGCTATCCGGAGATATATCAACCCTCGCTTCTGGGTGCCAATACATCACCTCATAAGCTCGGGTCTTTCCACGGCGTCAATCGTCTTTTGTGGATTGCCTCCAGCAATCGGTTTTTTACCGCCATCATGCGGCCACTGCCGTGGGGGAAGGTTCATTACGATCTGATGGATGACGGACGCAAGTTGCCGCAGGTTCAGGCCTGGGGTAAGGCGATCTTGCGGCGGGTGGGTCCAGAGGCGGCTCAGGCTGATCCGCGCGGCGCCTCGGCGGTGATCATCCACACCCGAACCCTGCAACTCGCCCCGCATGCCGTGACCGGCCTTCCGCTGACGGTCTATTTCGGGCCCAAAAAACGCTCGATCCTCGCCGGGTCCGCCCATGCACCCGCCGGCAGCAGTGCGGCGGCATTCAATCTGTATCAATACATCAATATTATTCAATTCGATCAGGGGAGCCCCTGCGCGTTTCTGACATTCTCATGGCTGGCGCTGGCCATCATGAAACTGCTCACCTGGATTTATATGGTGGTTCACAATTACGGCCTGGCCATCATGGTGCTGGTCATTGCCGTGCGCATCTGTCTCCATCCGCTTACCCGCATGAGCCAGGTGAGCATGGCCCGCTCGCAGCGGAAGATGGCGGTTCTTGCGCCCGAAATGCAGTTGCTCAAGGAAAAATACGGCAAGGATCGCACCAAACTGAATCAGGAGATGATGGCCCTCTACGCCAAACATGGGGTCAATCCCGCCGGCACGGTTCTCGGCTGCCTTCCCATGGTGCTCCAGATGCCGATCTGGATCGCCCTCTATTCCGGGCTGGCCGTGGATATCGACCTGCGTCAGGCGTCATTTATTCCCGGCTGGATCAACGATCTGGCCAACCCCGATTCCATTGCCGTCTTTCATACGCCGTTCCACATCCCGATTCTCGGTTACATGTACCATGGTCAGAGCTTCATGGCGCTGAACCTGCTGCCGATTCTTCTGGGCATTGTATTTTTCTTCCAGATGCGCTTTCAGATGCGCCTCGCACCCAAGCCCACCGATCCCCAGCAGAAGCAGGCCCAGGCTATCTCACAGTACATGATCCTCATCCTGCCGATCGTTCTGTATAACGCCCCGTCGGGACTGAATCTTTACATCTGTGCCAGTACCCTCGGCGGTCTGCTCGATATGTGGCTGGTGCGCCGTCACATTAAAAAGCTCGAAGCGGCGGGAAAAATGCCCGCCCGCTGATGACTCGCCACCCGGTGCTGTGGAACCCTGATCCGGTCTGTTCGGATACAATTTACTCATGGCTCGCAAGCGTACCGTCAATCAAACGCCGCCGACCGAAATCGCGGTTCCGGATGTGCCCTCGCCACCGGCGGTGGATGCCGCTCCGGAAGATTCCGAATTGGCATCGGATGATTCCCCGCAGCGTGAATTTCATATCCGCCACGATCTGATCAAACGCCTGGACCTCTATCTGAAAGATCGCCTTCCGCATCACAGCCGCGCCTCCCTGCAGAAACTTATCAAGGCTGGAATGGCCCGGGTCAACGGACGCATCGCACGCTCCAGCACCGTGCTGCGGGCCGGGGATGTCGTTGCCGTTCAAATGCCCCCCGTCTCATCTCACGAGGCCCTTCCCGAGCCGATCCCGTTATCCATCATCCATGAAGATGATCACTTCATCGCCATTAATAAACAGCGCGGATTGATCGTGCATCCCGCACGCGGCAACTGGAGTGGCACGATGATCAATGCCCTGCTTCATCATGCCCGCGTGACCGCCGGTACCCTTTCCACCGGAAGTGATCCCTGGAGACCGGGAATCATCCACCGCCTCGACCGCGATACCACCGGCATCATCCTCGTCGCTA
>JAJZNY010000115.1 GCA_021852245.1 Planctomycetota bacterium
TTTACCACGCTGTGGCGGCAGTCGATCCATGTCACCGTATGCACACCGAGCTGGCTTGCCGATTCCAGCAGCTGCTCGCTGCGATCGGCCTTCGGAATCGCAGTCGCCATGTGAAGTGAAAAAGGGGGCGGAGCGCAGAGCCGGATCTCACCCACGACCTCGCACCCGACGCGATTTTTTCCTGTTTTCACCCGTGCGATTGCCGCGCGGCCACGGCCGTCAAATATTTCGATCTCCTCGCCATCCCGCAATCGCTTGACATGAAGTGCATGATGAACCTGATCGTCAGGGAGCCAGATATCACCCGACGCGTCGATCATATCGCAATAATACCGGTCCATATCGATCCCTGATCTATGCCCGGGCCACCGGCGAAATTCGATTCCCCTTTACGTGGCTGAGTTTGAGAATCGTCCCGGCGATGGGGGGTGTTGATGCCGCTTCCCATTGCACGGTCATGGAACTGCATCGATAACCGCGAGAGGCGGCCAGGAGCGGAAAGTCCGCCGCTGCACTGCGCTGCGGGTCGGTCATCCACACTTCGCCGCCGGGCAGGAGCATCTGATCAAAGACGTTGAGCAGCAGTTCGTGCAGTCGCCGTTCGTAAAGTACATCCGACGCGATGATCCAATTAAATAATTCCGAATCGGGCTTCCGCCAATCCATCGCCTTGACTGAAAACTCTGCCACGCCGTTCAGGCGGGCGTTGTACTCGGCGAAGCGGAGCGCATCGCCATCATAATCCGTAAATGTAACGCTCCCGCCGACCAGTCCTGCCGCAATCCCGCCAAGGCCCAGGCCGCAGCCGAGCTCCAATACGCGGCACGGGCCGCGGGCAACCGGGCTTTCCGACGAAACGAGTATCTGCTCCGCCAGCATCAGGCCGCTGGGCCAGATGACCGGCCAATAGGGGAGTGATTGATCGGTGGCATATCGCTTCTCCGCCTCCGGGTCATCCAGCAGAGCATCGGGGTCCTTCGGAGCGGTAATTTTAATGGTTCTGCCAGCGAGTTCGAATAGATGCAGGCACGTGGCATGCCGATACATAAGGGGTTCCGGCTGTGGCATCATGATGGTAATCGTGCTGCAGGCGTTGGGACGGAGGGTGAATTACCCGAGGATGTTTTCGTTTTGGATTTCATCGGCAGAGCATTTGCGGGGAAATGACCGGTCGGTTGCGCGGCGGGTCGTGTGGTCGGTTGTGTCGTACTTGGATGCGGACCCGAGCGGGTGGTCAGAATAAGGCTCGCGGTTATCCCGACAATCAGCACAATCGCTGCGGCAACAACAAACCTCGACCATGGTGAAAGATTCAGCCCTTCAATGTTGTCATCGCCGGTTTTCTTCTTCTGCGGGGCAAGCAGTGGATCGTAGGCCAGCATCGATTGTTCGGCGACGCCGCCGAGTCGAGCGGCATCGATCTGAACGGCCGCCACCAGTCTCGCCCAGACCGCGGCAGGCATCGGGACAGGCTGAGGCGCTGCGGTTTGAGCGCCAGCTTGGCTGGCACGAATTTGAAGTTCAATCTGCGCAACGACATCCGCAGGCGATACCTGTTGGGTGTGAAAATGCTGGAATACCTCGCGTACGCACCGCTGCAGGCATAATTCAGCCTGCTTAGCACCCGCACCGCTCGCGAGCGAATATAACTGATCTTTCGCCGGATCAATGATGTCGAGAAATGCCTTACTGGTGGATTCGATCATATCAACACATTGGCGGCCCTCATCGGACCGTGCCGATAGAAGCCGTTATGCTCCAATTTTAATCCTCCGCGCTGCCAGCGCCGCAGCGGTGCCCATGCAATTTATCTTCAGGGCTGGGTCGCAGGGGCCAATGCATCGGCCACCGTAACACCATCCGCCTCCATTTTGGCGACAAGTCCCGGAGTGGTGGGGGCCAGACGATACGCCTTGGCGTAGTATTCACCCGCGGCTTTTCGATCGCCGACAGAATCCAGAAATTCCGCCGTCGTCATAAGAATATGCAGATCGGTGGGTGCCATGGCGGCGGCTTTTTCGTAGTTCAACCGCGCATCGTCCAGATCGCCGATTTTTTTATAAAATCGGGCAACCCGCAACCTTCCGGCGACCGATCCGGTCAACTCCGCATCGCGTTCCAGAAAATTCATCGCGGCATTCGGTTCGCCCATCTTCAAATAGGTATTTGCCAAGGCCGTCTTCACATGCGGATAGTGCGGATCGGCATTCCACGTGAGTTTGAAGTGATACGCTGCAATGTCGTAATTGTGCTTGGCATATTCGATCATGCCTGCATAGTAGTTTGCTTCAGCGCTGGTTGGATCGTATTGCAACGCCGCATTCAGGGCCGTGAGCGATTTTTCGTATTGATGCTGATGGTAAAGTGCGACACCCTGATCACGAAGCTGCATACCCCGGCTCGCGCAACCTGCAATCAGCATGGCCGAACCGACCAGCGCGCACGCGGTTACGGTCTTCAATGTCCCAGTTCTGATTACGCTGTCCGCCATGTAAATCTCCTTTAGCCAAACCCGGCGACATTGATAGTATCATTGAAGCATGGTTGAACGGCAAGGCGACGGTACCGACAAACTGGTC
>JAJZNY010000312.1 GCA_021852245.1 Planctomycetota bacterium
GAAGCGAGTATGTTCCAATACGTCAATAAAACATTGATCCATTGACGGGTGACCGCAGGATTTGATGATCTTCACTTTCGTCACGCGGCCGGAGGCGGAAACCCACACCCGATAGGTTCCGCTCACGTAGATAGGATCGATCTGGTACTTGATGGGGACGTGTTCGGCCCCCCAGGAGAGAACTTTGACGCCGCCATCGGCGTCGGAGGCACCGCGGCCGCGCCCCATTCCCGCTCCCGATTGTCCACCGTGCTGCCCCTTGAACAATGAAATCGGCGGTCCAAGGCCGGCATTGGGATTGTAATTGCGGGACCGCCCGAGTCGGCTCATACCGGGCGGCTGCGGGCCGCGGGAGCGGGCGTGCCCCTTCCCTACCGCGTGGCGAACCGGGCGGGGTGCGATATCAGGCGTAGGGGCGACCCAGGCATTCTGTTGCCGCGGGATGCCGATGATCAGATTGTGGGTTGAATCAGGATGGCGAAACTTCAGAACAACCGGCGTGTGAAGGTCCGCGGGCAAACTCGGCGGAGGAGGAAGTCGGTGCGACAAATGCCACGAGGTCGGAATTTTCGGTGTGCTGACAGCGGAGGTGTGGGTGATCACGCCTCCGATGGCGGTGGCGGAAGAGGCCGAACCATCGGCATGATTTCGGCCGCCATGCCCCGAGAGTCCGCCCCGCATCCCAAGTACGACGATCAGAGCTACGAATAATAACTCGAGGAGCAGGGCCGCAAAAAATTCAAGAATCGGGGCCACCGGCAACCGCCACCCCGCTTCGCGAATCACGACGACGTGACGCCGCGACACGGTATCGGCCAGTTCCTGGGTGAGCGCCGACGGAAACAGTTCATCAACCGGGTCACCGGGAGAATTCTCATCAGCAGGATCGACGGCGAGGGTATGATCCGCAGCATACCAGGCACCGAGATCGTGTGAATGAGGCGAAGTCGGCTGACCGGGATCGCCCGTTGGATCAGGCCCGCCAGCAGGAGCATCGATTGGCCGATCGACCAGACTGCCGGAATCGGCGGTTAAATCCGCATCAATGGTCGGCGAGAGGAGTCGTCCGGAATTTTCCGCCATGAGAGTGAACCTCTTTGCGACGCATCGCGATACGACTTATGGGCGACGTTCAGGTAACCTCAATAATTTCGTAATGGAGTTCGCCGCGCGGCACGGAGACCCGCACCACCTGCCCGGTACGTGCCCGCATGAGCGCCTCCCCGAGCGGGCTGGCGGCGGACACCTCCATAATATCGGAATCAGCATCAAACGCGCTGCCATTGAGTTCGCCGACCAGACGGAAGAGTTCGGTGTCGCCGGTCTTTTTATTGCGAACTTTGACGGTGGAGCCGAGGAACACCATTCCGGAGGGAATATCGTCGGGATTGACGACCGAAGATTGCCGCAGGCGTTCTTCCAGATCACGAATTCTCGCTTCGAGCAGGGCAAGCTCCTCGCGCGCGGCATGATAATCGGCGTTTTCGCGCAGGTCTCCCTTGTCGCGGGCCTCAGCAATGCGGGCGGCAATTTTGGGGCGTTGCGCGACCATGTCCTTAAGCTGCTGGTCGAGCTTTTCTTTTTCCTGTTTGGTCAGTAACTGCATAGTGGAAGAATCCTTTCGCGCGCCCGAACCTCATCAAGGTAAACGCGACATTAAGAGGTAAGTTAATTCAGGTTCAAAAATTCCTTCATGTGCTGATCATAGACGTCCTGCGATGATCGGTCGGTCAAATTCAGCCGCAGCTCGTTGATCACTTTAGTCCCCTGCCGAATCCACAACTGGAAGCAGGGCCCGCAGATACTTTCATAAATCTGTTCCCCCAGCGGTCCGCTGAACGGCCGCTTGGGCATCTTGGGCCCCACACGATTACACCGGCGGCATTGAATCTGTCCCGCCGCCTGAAGTTCAGGGGTCAGCTTCTGAGGGGTATCCTCCGGGACGGCGGCGCCGAGTTCCTTAAGCAGATCCGCCATCTGATTCCGCGGCATCAAATCACCCTGCTCCTGAGCAACGCGGTACCCCTTGAATAGCGTCGCCTGGGCCCCTTCAGGATCTCCCGCACCGATCTGACTTTGAGCAAGAAGAACGTAAGCTCTGGAAAGGGATGGATTTATGGCCAATGCCCGCATGAGGGGTGCGATAGCCTGCTGCGGGCTGCCGCCTTCAAGGTAAACCCGGCCGAGCGAAAAAAAGCCGAGTTCATTCTGCGGGTCTGTCGTTGTGAGTTCGGTAAACTGCCGAACTTTAACTTCGTCGAGCATACGCTTCTACTACTCCTGTATAACACCGACTCGAACATTCTAGCGAATTTATGCGTCTGGATAAAGCCAAAAATCGTGGCATGTGCAATTTCGTACCCGGCGAGCTGCTTTGGGCGCGGGATGCCAATTCACCAATTTTTGCCCAGTCAACCATTCCATGCGAAGTAAAATGGCGTCGTCTTGCGGATATTTTATAATCGCGGATATCCATGGAGCGCTTATGGAAGGAGAAAGTCTTATCCGACTGATGCCGTTTCGTTCGGTGGATAGTCCGTATGGCTGGGGGAAACTTCAGGTTCGGCGGGACAGATT
>JAJZNY010000331.1 GCA_021852245.1 Planctomycetota bacterium
GTCCATTGGCGGGCCAAATCCCGCAGTTTTGCCTATCGGCACTATATTATTCCCACCATGCGGGGGCCGATTGTCGATCGGTTCGGACGCATCTTAGCGGTCGATGAACCGTGCTATAACCTTGCTATCAATTACCAGGCGATGAATCGTGATCGGCAGTGGATCACCGATACCGCGCTGCGGCGACTGGAAAAAAAATACAAAACCCGTGCGGCCATATTCGCCCATCTGAGCCGGGAACGACGCAAACTCCTCCATCGCCTCCGACTTATGCCGCAGCGGATTGCCAATCTCTGCCACCTTCCCCTGTCCACGGTACTTTCGGCATTTGATACCATCCGCGCCCGGATGCAGATCCTGCGTCAGGATGTATGGGTATACCGATATCGCCGCAAGCATGAACATTTCGGCGGATCACCCGCCGATCTGGATATGCAACTCGCCCAGGCGAACCGCCTCGATCTGGCGGAGGATCGCGAGGCCCATACCATTGTGCCGGATATTTCACGTAACATCGCCTTTTATTTTGCCAAGCACGCATCTGAATATCCCGGCATCGTTATTATTTCCAGTACGCATCGCGTTTATCCATTTAATTCCATCTCGGCACAGATGATTGGCGCACTGGAGCCGGTCACCGCTGCCGCCGTTCGTGCCGATCCGTTCCGCCTGCCGCATTTCATCGCCGGCACCCTCCGCGACACCCGGGGTAATCTCGGCGGCTACCTGCCCGGAGACCTGATGGGCGGATCGGGCGTGGAGGCGGCGTGCGAAACACAGCTTCGCGGAACCCGGGGCGTGAGAGTGGTCAATCTGGACGGCAAACCCCTGGCCATGGATTACCGCAAGCCCATTCCCGGCCGCCGGGTTACCCTGACCATTGATGCCGACCTTGAGCAGGAATTGGTGAAGCAAATCATGGACCCCGCCCACCCCATGCTGATGATCAACGGGCAGATGCATCCCATGGCTCTGGTGGCCATGTCGATCCATACCAACCATGTACTGGTGATGCTCTCCCTGCCGTCCTACAATCTCAATGGCTTTCATCGACATTACGCCCAAATACTTCGCGAACCGGGCCACCCTCTTCTCAACCGCACAGATTCCGGCGTATTTCCGCCCGGCAGTATCGTCAAACCACTCGAGGCGTCCTGGGCCCTGACGCATGATGTCATCACTCCGCAGACCATTATTGATTGCCGCGGCTATCTCTTCCCGGGCCATCCCAATATTTTCCGCTGCTGGTCTTATCCCTACGGCCACGGCCCGATTGATGTGGTGCACGCCATTGAAGAATCATGTGATGTGTATTTCTACACGGTAGGCATGACACTGGGGTTTGACCGGGTGGTGCATGTTTACCGCGATTACGGCCTGGGCTCACTTACGGGTATTGGTCTGCCGGATGAATCTCGCGGGATGCTGCCAACACCCCGCCCCGGGACTGAGACGCAGACCGAGCGAATCAATTCCATCTTCATGGGGATCGGGCAGGGACCGATGGCCGTAACTCCGCTGCAGATGGCCAACGCATTTACTGCGATGCTGCGCGGCGGAGTCTGGATGCCACCGATATTAATTCGTGGCATTCCTCATCCCAAACCGCGCCGCTTTTATCTCAATCCATCGGCACTGGCGACCGTCCACCGGGGAATGTATCTGGTCACCCACGGCGCCCAGGGAACCGCACCGGTGGTGGGCCAAAGCGGGCTGGATGCGTCGGGCAAAACGGGTACGGCCCAGACACGCGAAATTAAAAAGATCGACGGTAAAATGAAGGTCATCAAGGGGGACGACGGATGGTTCGTCGGCTTTGCCCCCTCCGATAATCCACGCTACGTTGTAGTTGGAATGGTGGAAATGGGGGGCGAAGGGGGCGCCACAGCGGCCCCCATTGTCCGGAAATGTATGCTGGACATGCAGGCTCTCGGGTATCTGCCTCGGATGAATCATTAATGAAGCGGGAAAAACGCGAAAGCATCATCGCCCCGCCGCTGGCCGGTACAGCTTCCGCAGAGGGCTCCGGCCAGGAACACCCCCCGACATTATTACAGAAGGTCTACACCCAAGTTGTCCCCAAACTCATCGCCAGCCGCGTGGCGTGGCTCATGCTGCTCACCATCCTTGTCCTCTGTTCCGCCAGTCTCATTGCCGTGCATATCTGCGGACGTGGACTCCTCTGGCGACAGGAGATACACATTCTCATCGGGCTTGCCGCCCTGCTTCTGGCGATGGTGCCCAAACCGCGGCAGATTGTTTCATGGGCCCCCGCCGTTTATGCCTTCACCATGCTGCTGCTGGTTGCCGTGCGATTTGCCCCCGCCATCAAAGGGAGTCATCGATGGTTTATTCTGCCCGGCGGATTTGACATCCAGCCCAGCGAACTGGCCAAAATCGGCTTTGTTCTGGTCATTTCATGGTACATTCGCCACGGTCGCGATATGCAGAAACTCAGCTCGCTGGTGGTTCCCTTTCTGCTCATGGCCGTTCCGATGGGGCTCATCGTCATTGAGCCGGACCTGGGCACGGCGTTGATGTTTCCCGTCGTACTCTACGCCATGCTGATCAGCGCCGGGGCCCGCCTGCGCCATCTGGTGGCCATTGCATTGGTCGCGCTGGCCGTCGCACCCGGCTGCTACCCCTTCCTGCACCATTATCAGCAGCAGCGCATCATTTCCATGTTCACGTTCCACAAACCGACCGCCCGACAACTCAACGGCAATCTTTATCAGAAGCAGCAGAGCGAGATTGCCGAAGGCAGCGGCGGCCTGACCGGCCAGGGGATCGACGGCACCACCGCTATCCGCCACGGATTTCTGCCGGAGGCATCCAACGATTTTATTTTTGCCGTGGTCGCCAGCCAATTCGGGCTTGTCGGCAGTCTGGTGATCATCGCGCTCTACATCATTTTCTTTGCAGCATGTCTGGAAATCGCCGACAACAGTGGCGACATCATGGGCCGTGTTATGGTAGTCGGCCTGAGCACCATGATCATTACGCAGGCCACCATCAATATCGGCATGACCACCGGTATTATTCCCGTGGTCGGCATCACCCTGCCGTTCATGTCCTACGGCGGCAGTGCGATGGTGGCTGACATGCTGGCCACAGCACTGATTCTGAATGTGGCCCTGCGCGACCGCCGCCTTGTCCTCGCTCCCCGGTCGGAATAACACCATCACACGCCCGCCCGCGGACGCCGAACCAACCCATCACAGACGTCCGCATCTCATATTGGCCGATTATCGGCGGCATGAGTGGTGAATTCCAAATGTTTTTTTCTTGACGTTCGGGAGATCAGAGCTTAATGTAACGGCTCAATTGAAGCGGCGATGCCACGGATCGGCCTCTCGGTCGCATGCAGGATGCGAAATTGCCGATTCTTGATGCTGCTTGATGGACAACATGTTTTGCGGATCGGTTGCCGCCATACGCCTTGCACGGGGGTCCGTCCGCGCCCGGCATGACGAGTGCGGCGACCAGAATTCCGGAAGCAACCGGGAGGATACGGTGATGCGGGGGAACTCTCATTTACGGAGATACGTCATGGTGATTCAAAAAGATGCCTGCAGAGTCCGGCGAAGCATTCCATCCGCTCTGGCGGCCGCCGCCGTTGCGCTGAGCGTGGGTGCGGCGACTTGGACTGCCGCTCCCGCCGGAGCTGATAACCTCATGGCACAATATTATCTCCCCAGCACCAACACGGGCTCACCCCATGAGTTTACCGGCCGGGCGATATTCACCTATCTCACCAGTTCCGCGCAGGGGAATCTGCAGGTGGAATTGATCAACGACTCATCGCCCGATTCGGTCAATGATCTTATCAGCGGCATTGCATTTGGCATTTCAGCCCCCGGCACCGGGGCGCTGTCTTCGACACCCCACGGCCCCGACGCCGCACCCGGGGATACCGCCGATCCATATGCCTGGAGCATGGCCTCCGACAATCAGACCGATCTGACGCAACTCACGGGCCTTGCCCCACTGCAGACCAGCACCATTTCCGCGGGAATCACAGCCGATCTGCCGTTTGCTTGGACCATCAGCGAGAGCGGCGGACAATATTCGCTTATGGCCAGCGGAGCACAGGGCGATCTGCTGGGGCCGGCGGGGAATTCAATTAATTATCAATATTTTAGCAATCCATCGTCCATCTCGGCGTCCGATCCGATCCTGGCCGGGCCGGTATTTTTCGATTTCACGGTTCCCGATCTGCAAAGCACGGATTCCATTACCGGTGTCACGTTCGGTTACGGAACAGGCGGGAACTCGATCGCGGGCAATCCGGCTGCCGTTCCGGCACCGGAACCGACGGCAGGACTTGCATTAGGATTGGGCTTGGGCGGTCTTTTAGTTCTAAGGCGTTATAAAATCAGGGGTTAGGTGCACAATATGTTACAGAGGGATCGTAGGCGAGGATAGTTATCTGTCGCTTGGCGACATCGAAATTCAGCAAAAAATTGAAATTTTTCTTGCATTGAGCACCTGAGCGCACTATACTTAATCCGGTGACTATTGTCGGCAAGGCCCGAATGACGGGTAACGACAGAGTCACCAGTGAGAGCAAGGATTTGCCACGACGTAAAATTGCGATAAGCCGGTAGGGAAATTGGCGTTCGCGCTTTTTGATCGCACTGGTGGGTTTGCCAACTGCGCGGCCCCGGGGCGTTGGCAAAAACCACCTCAAAGCATCCGTGGCACTCACTTCTGATGATTCGTGCAGTTTAAGTGGAACTGCCCCTTTTTCTCGGTGGGCGTTAGCCTGCCGGAGCGGCAGTGTGTGTGCGGCATATGCCGCCGAGATTTTTTGGAGATATTTTATGAGCAGGAACACCCAAGTTAACCGTTCCAAAGGCGCCGGTCGCTGGTTGTTGGCTGCGGCAGCGGTTGCCGGACTATCCGTTGCCGCCGTAGGCCAGAACGCCCAAGCGACGACGACCACGCTGGGATCCTTCGCACTGAACGGATACAACGGCGGCGACGGAACAACCACCAACGCCCTCAATGCGAGGGTCATCTTCAGCTATGTGACCGGGAGCAGCAATGGGAATCTCGACGTGACGATTGAGAACAACTCCATGCCGCTTTCAGATGGCGAGCTCATTCGCAATATTGACTTCCAGATTGGCGGAATCGCGCCGAGCAGCTCCGCAGCTTACTTGCCTAATGGCGCCACAGAGCTTACGGACAGCGGCAACGGAACTTACTCGGTCGCAACCATCGCCCCCGGCCCAAGCACGAATCTGCGTGACGACTGGGCGCTAACAACCGGCTCCAGCAGTTCCGGAAGCTATTTCAACCTCACCTCGGAGCACACGCAAACGGGCAAGCCAACCGACTTCGTCGGGCCGTCGATCCTGACGGGAAGCAGCCCGTATTCTAACTACGCTGACGGCAACGCGAGCGTCCAGAACAGCTCACCGATCATCGCCGGGCCCGTCACCTTCCAAGTGGAAATAAGCGGCCTGACGGCGAATTCCTCCATCAGCAACGTCCTTGTCGGCTACGGCACGAGTGGCGGCATTACCGGCCCACTGCCATCCTCATCCACCCCCACTCCGGAACCGAGCGTGCTGGCATTCCTGGGTATGGGAGCGATCGGCTCGCTGATGGTCATGCGAAAGCGACGCTGAAGGCGACGCCTTCCGCCGAGGCGGCTTGATTAAAATTTCGAATCTCCCCCAAGGCGGCGGCAGTAATGCCGCCGTCCTTTTTTGCCATCGTCACCGGAATCGGGCCCTGCCTGCGATCCATTAACCCCAGATATGAGAGTGAGGCATATGGGGCGGCCAGCATCATCATCCCGGCAGTGATGGACGGCCATTGACTTACCCCAGGAGTTCGATCTCCTGCAGGCACAGGTGATAACCGCTCCCCGGCGGGAACGATGCAATGCGCACCCGCGTGAAATCAGCACTGTAGCAAAGCCACGCCTTACGTCCATCGGATGAGATAAATTTACTGGGAATATTGAGAAAATATCCCTGTTCACCGAAGTGACGCATGTACGTAACAAGCTTCCACGGCCCCCACGGATGCGCCGACTCAAGGACGATCGTGTTAAACTTTCGTGTGGAAGGCCAACCATCAGCTATGCACAGGATGTATTTCCCGAGGCCGGGAATATAAGTCATCGCACTGTTCCCAAGGTGATTTTGCCACTCCAGCATCGGTTTTATCTGCGAAAAATGCTTTGACCATACCGGCCTGTTTCGGTGATCGTAACCGGCGAAAAACTCGTACTCAGCCGGATTATTAATGGTCTCCGGTGTTGGTTTGACACGCGCCAGATAAACCGCATCACCGCTGAGCCAACTCACCGCTCCAAGCCGTGGGTGAGGAATTCCGGGTGCGCGGCCATGGCCAACCATGTAAGCCATGCCGTCCGGTGAGTGCTCCATATTCCTGCCAAAATCCACCACGTGCAAAACGCTGAATTTCGGCAGCGGCAAGCCCGGAATACGCTCGCACAATGCGGACCCGGGAACATTTCCAAGCCACTGATTGACGGGCAATTTCCAGCGTGTCGCAGCGATTTTTTTCAGGGCGGGGCCGCAGTTTCCAACTTCTTCGGGAAACAGGGGGCTCCAAGGTGTATGCGGGCACGGTGTCCACGTCTTGCCGAAATCACGTGAATACTGAAATCCGACAAATGGCCCAAGCCATGCCCAGTTGCAACTTACCCCATGTTCCGTCCGCCAACCTTCATCACAACAATAGGTGCCCGTGTACCAGACGCCGTTATAGACCAGGTTGGCACATGGATATCGGCCCCCATACGGCATCGCCGACGCCTTGGATATTCCCAACGCTTCAACAGTCAGGTGCATGGGGTCATCGCCATCAATACGAGCGAGGCCGGTATCCGCCCGGATCCCCATGCCGCAGTTTACGTGAATAGATCCTTTGCCCGGCCGCGGGGCGTTGCCGTCCGCAAATTGACTGTATAGGTGCCCATCTGAGGCCCATGACGGATACCAGGTATCCGCATTGGCGTACTGTTGATGACGCCCGGTGAATCGAAAGCCTGTCACTGTTGTAGACGGGGCAAAAGGGCACCCTTCCGGCGGCTGCGAAGGCCATACACCGGGATATTTAATATTCGCTATATTGCCGCGGGCAATATCCCACGGCACACCGGCGGCTGCCAGTGCAACACCTGCTTTGAGAAACGTGCGGCGAGTGGTCATGGCATTACCTCCAATAAATGTCAGTCAGAATTTTGAATTCATTTGTGGGATGCATGGGCAAATCCTGCCAAAATCGATACCATCCGAATGGGCGGGCAACGACGTGTCTTGTCACCAACCCATTTCACATATTCGAATCTTAGTTTCGGTTCCCGTCAAATACAAGCCACATTCATTTCCGAAATTATTGATCACAGATGGATAAAGGGAATCAAACCCTCATATTCCCCCGTTCATCTGCGTTTACCAAAACTGAGACAACGGCTGATCGAATCAGATTTCATCTGACAGCATGGGCGGATCGCCCGACATAGGAGGCGATTTTGACGTGATCAGGTTAGATTATGCGTAGATGATCTGGGCAATTATCATTTATGTATTCGTATCCTTGTTGCAGGCGGGTACCCGAGCTCAGGTTTTTCATCACTGGCCCCCCGTCATTGTGGTCATGCTCACAGGACTTGTTGCTGTCTTCCTCATGGCGCGTAAGGCGGCTGGTCGGGCGTGTCGAAAATTGAATGCGAATCTCGCCAAAGCCAGCTCGATACGCACCCGCCTGACGAGGCGATTGGCCCTGCTGCAGTTCGGCGTGCTCGCCGGACTCTACTACAGCGTCCGCCACCTGGGGTTCGGCTACCTGCTGGAGTATCACTCGGCGCTTGCGAAGACGCCCAGCCTGATTCCATTTCTATACGCCGGAATCATCATCTTGGCAATGTTTTTAATACAACTCGGTGTCTATCGATTTGCAACCGCGTGGCGGCACCTGCGAGACACGGACCGGCTGGCCATGGGTAAACCGGTGTATCCGTGGCCGCCGGCATGGCAATACGCACTTGATATGGTTCGGGTGACGGCGGGGCTGGTCATCTCGCTGCTCATCTTTGCGACCGTGATGTCATGGTGCTACCAAAACGTGCCGCGATGGCTGCCGAGCGTCTATTTTCTCCAGCGCCATGCCGACACATGCCTATCCATCGTGTTGATACCCGTTTTCTGGAGCATCTATCCCTTCATGCTGGTAAGGATTATGAAGACCCATCGATTGCAGGACGGGCCGCTCCGACAGCGACTGCTGGCAGCAGCTCGACGGCATCACATCGGCATCACGGATATTCGTATCATTCAAACCCATCATCGGATCGCCAACGCCGCCTGGATCGGCACCGTGATCCCCCCGCGTTACATTCTCATGACCGATCTGGTCGTCGACGACTTTACCCACGATCAGGTGGAAGACGTCTTTGCCCACGAACTCGGTCACGGCCACCATCGCCATGCCACGTGGTATCTGCTTCTGCTGCTCACCGGCATTCTGGCGCTTCGCATCATGGTGCAGAGTTCAGAGGGGAATAATGGATGGCTTGGCAATTTTGCGTCGCTGGCGTTTCCCATGATCCTATTTGCGATGATCCTGATATTCGGAAAATTCAGCCGCCTTTCGGAATTTCAGGCCGATTGGTTTGCCGCCCGACATTGGGCCGCTCGATCAGAAGATGCTCAGCCTGCGGGTGGACTTCCCGGTCGAAGCGTATTGCCGCAGCCGTCGCGTGAGGCGATGGTTGATGGCGCGGCTCTTGGAGCCGAGGCCCTGCGAACTCTGGCGGATCGAAACCTGATGCGGACGGACCGGACATTTCTGACCCATCCCAGCATTGATGATCGTATTGTCCATCTCTATGCGCTGAGTTTTTCGCCGCGTACGCAGAAATGTATGAGCCGCGCGGCGTGGCGGTGGCGGTGGCGGTGGTTCATATCCATATCGCTGGCGACCACCCTGGCTCTGATGGTGTACCTCACGCTGCGACGCTGAATAAATTAATGATGTGTCGAGAGCAGGATAACGGCATGATGAATGCGCTGCATGTTGCAGATCGGGGTGATGTTCAGACTCCAGCGCAGTGCTGTTCGATGAGATGCGGAGACCGAGGTGACCGTTCCCAGCGTGATGCCGTCGATCACCCCGGGCCAGTCGGTATCGCTGAGTACCACAAGGTCGCCCTTCCGGGGCCGGACGCTGCCGATGGATTGATCCAGTTCGCAGTGCATCGATCCCAGTCCGGTCCCCACAACGAGACAATCCCGGCTTACGACGCTTTCCACGCCGTTGGTGATCCGGACAATGCGGGCCGTCTCCTTCATGGCCGGTGAGGTCAGCAGGGTGACGCTGGAGGTCTGCGGCCCGACGGAGCTGATTTTTCCAACCAGGGAAAGATGCGCCAGAACCGGATCGCCGGCGGCCAGCTGCCGATCCACGACATACCCGCGGTCCACCCACATCATATCGGTTCCGGCGGAGGAAAAGCCGTCAACGTTGGCGGCCATGAGGGTACCGGGCTGAATGCCGGGGAAGCTGCTCTCCAGCAGGTGGGTCTGATGGAGCAGGCTCTGGAGCACCTCGATGCGAGTGCGGAGCAATGTAATGATTTTATCATAATGCGAGATGAGGCGCTGTGCGCGGCCATCGTGCGGATGTCCCGCCGAGAGCACGGAAATGAGCATGGATTGGGCACGGGTCAGCGTCCATGAGACGGGTTCCATGAGAACCTGCAGCACGGCGGCGGCGGTATTGCGCGGCGGCCGGACGAAACCCGGGCGGCGAGCCGAGATCAGGGCCGATATGATGGCAACGGTAAAGAGCAGCCAGAATGAACGCCGGGGAGTAAATTTCATCGGGGCCTCATGACGCTTCCAGTTGAAACGCCCGTCAGGATTCTTCCGCATCGCTGTGCACAGCGACACTGTCCTTCCAGCTCTCCAGATTCTCCAGAAATACGCTGGTACCGCGGGCCACGCAGGTGAGCGGATCTTCGGCAATCCGCACCGGCAGCCCGGTCGCCTGATGAATCACTTTATCGATGCCGCGCAGCAGACTGCCGCCGCCGGCGAGCATAATGCCGGTCTCCACCAGATCGGCGGCCAGCTCGGGTTCGGCCCGCTCGAGCGTATGGGTGATGGCGTCAATGATTTTACCGATCGGTTCCTGCAGCGCCTCACGAATTTCTTCGCTGGTGACCACGCATTTACGAGGCAAGCCGGAAATCATGTCGCGACCGCGGACCTCCATGGTCACCTCGGGGCCGACCGCCGCGGCGGAGCCGATATCAATTTTGATGCGTTCAGCGAATTGTTCTCCCACCATCAGGTTGTAGGTTTTCTTCATGTGGTTCACAATCGCTTCGTCGAAATTATCACCTGCGGTGCGAATAGATTCCGAAACGGCCATGTCCGCGAGGCTGATGATCGCCACTTCTGTTGTGCCGCCTCCGATGTCCACGATCATATTGCCCGTTGCTTCGGTGATGGGCAGGCCGGCCCCGATGGCCGCCGCCATCGGCTCTTCAACCAGATAAACCTTGCGTGCCTCCGCCTGAAGCGCAGACTGAAATACCGCCTGTTTTTCAACAGCCGTGATGCCCGAGGGGATGGCAATCAGAACGCGCGGCCGAACCAGAGTCCGGCGTCCGTGCACGCGGCGGATGAAATAGGTCAGCATGGCCTCGGTAATTTCAAAATCACTGATCACACCGTCCTTCAGGGGCCGAATGGCGGTGATGGATCCGGGCGTCTTGCCGAGCATTTCCTTGGCCATCAGGCCTACGGCATTACCGTTGTTCAAAACAATATTGGTGCCTTTTCGAACCGCCACCACAGACGGCTCATTGAGAACGATACCCTGCCCGCGCACGCACACCAGTGTGTTGCATGTGCCGAGGTCGATCCCCATGTCGAGGGAGAACCATCCAAGAAATGAATCAAAAAACACGCTAGAGCGCTCCTCTGGTCAGAGGTTGCCGATGTGATGCATCAGTCAATCGCATCGGCAGGGCGAAACCCTCCGTGGTAACCCCAACGAGGGCTCCCGTGTCAGTAGTGTAAGTGAAGTTGCGCGATATAGATACCTGATAACCCGCCCTTCGCTGCACGTTCAAGTTACCCGCCGTCGAATCTCTATTCAATACTCCGCCCCGGCGGACCATCGTCATGTCGGCCGATCATAACCTGAAATTTCGCACGCTGAATCAGAAGCCAATCAGTACCCGATACTGCAGCAGCATCCAGACCAGCGCCACCGCCGTTGCCAGAAATCCGATAAACGCCAAAGCCGTGTACACATTGATTGGTTTATCATAACGCCGAACTGGTTGACCGACTCGAGACATAACTGACTACCTCAGACTCATGATCGACAGGATAAAAATTCCGCATTTGACCCGCGACAGAACCGCCGACCGTGATCACATCCCCGGTCCGCTCATCACCATATCCGCTTTGGCTACCGTTTCGCCCGGCGCCTGGAGCGTGACAATGCCCACCGAGTGTGTCGCATCAGATTTCTGTACCAGTACGTCGGCGATGTACTTCTGGCCGCGATAAACGGTAAGCCGAGTTCCCTGATTGACACCATCTTTGCTGCCCAGGTTGCAACTGACGTACATCTTGCCGTTGTATTCGGCTACTTTGGTGATTGCGCCGTTGACGGTTACGGGTGTCGGCACGCCCTTGAGAACCGCAGCGCTGCTCGCCATGGTATTTGATGGAGACTTTGCCGCTTCCATGGCCACGCTCAGGTGGTGGTTGAGTTTCGCCACACTTTCCTGCAGAACCTGAATGGTCTGTCGGGCTACATTCCTCTCATTGGTCAGTTCAGTCACTCGACGGGAGAGTTGCGCGTTCTGATTGATCAGTGTCAACTGTTCCGGGCGGAGCTTGTTGATCTGTGCGGTCTGATCCGCCACCTGCGTGTTGAGTGAATTGACGGTGTTGGTCAACAGCGAAACGTTGGTGCTCTTGGCGGCGTTGCTGGCCTGCAATTCGGCAATCTGTGTCTGAGCATCCGCCAATTTGCCCTGCAGTGATACGACCTGCGAATTCAGATGCCGTTGGGCCGATGAAGCTGACTCCTGTGCCGTCGCAAGTTCATTACTGAGATTGCTGCTCATAAGCTTTTCTTTGGCCAGAGCCGCATAGGCCGCGATCGCAGATCGTTGAGTTGATACTATTTCGTTCCGGTAGTTGGTCTGCTTGCTGACAAAAACCACCACCAGAACAGATAAAGCAAGCGCCAGTACAAGCTGGAGCACAACGAAGATTCTGGTTACTGTATTCAAGGACGTCTCCTCAATGGCACAATCCACACCACCGAAATCAACCACCCGCTTATAGCTGCGTGCTCGCCGGACCCCCCAAACTTGACTCATGATCAAGGGGTCTGGTCTCTTCCCCACGTGGCAAGTTAAATCGTGGCGGCCCGGCTGTCAAGGATACCGGGAAACTGGCCGGGAGGCCAAGTTCGGCATATAACACTTCGGGACGATTCACTCCTGCCTCATGGTCGGCTTGAATCGGGCATCGATGGGGTCGCGACACCATCGACGGACAGAAGACCATCCCCGGCGGAGGGGGAGCGATGAGCGAATGGCCTCGGCGCCTCAGGTGGGATACCGCTGCCCGGTTAGGTCCTTTGACCCAGCCGGCTCAATAGCTGCACGAGAGGTTGTGTTGTTTAAAATTTCTGACATCCCGCGACGCATCGTATCGCTGCAACTCCGGGTCCAGCAGAAACTGTCGCGCTGGGGCATCAGCGGAAAACGAATCCTCATCGGCATGTCCTTTCTGGTCGGTATCCTCGCCGGTGCCGCTGCGTGGCTCTTCAAACGCTGCCTGCAATCCATGCACACCCTCTATTTTTCCCGTCTGGTCGATGACTGGCACGTTACCACCCGATGGCCCGCCCTGCTGCTTCTGCCGCTCATCCCGGCCGTCGGCGGCTTGATTCTTGTGGCCTGGCGGTGGTTTTTTAACCGCCATCGAAAGAGCGTGGTCCACGGGCTCTCGGGCATCCTGTACAGCCTGAATAAGGAATCCGGCCGCCTTCCCAGCTCGCTGGGGGCTGAAACACTGGTGGCCAGCAGCATTACCATCGCCTCCGGTGGTTCCGCAGGACCCGAAGCTCCCATCGCCGTCATCGGCGCATCGGT
>JAJZNY010000395.1 GCA_021852245.1 Planctomycetota bacterium
TTTGCTCTTGGGTATCAAAGGTTCAATGATCTGCCATTGCTCGTCCGTGAGCGCGTGTCGTTTCATGAAATGGACCTCCATGTCCTCTTGCACATCCTCCCCCATTCTACACACTTTTCAGACAGAGCCTAGGCTAAAGGGTGCTGATCCCGTGATCACCGCACACTGCATCAGCGGACGCATACGGGGTATTTGGCCAGCATGAACATGATCCCGCAAAACTGTCCATAATCTTGAATAAGCATCGCTATGCGATTCCCTTAAAAAGCGTGCACGGGTCTGCATTCTATGCAGTCTGGCCATTTACGAAGCATCGTAATGCAAGTACGCTGTTCTGCGCTCTCCGCAATGTCTCGCACGCTGGTAACGTGCGGTAAGTAGAACAGGAGTACTTTGCCAACGGCTCTTCCAACCTCAACAATCCTGGCCGAACGCCAGAGTACTGCTTTCATGGCAACATCTCCTGTTGGTCCCAACGGCGCCGCGTCCGCCTCAGAGTCAATCCCGCACACGACGGTAAAATGTTACAGGGCTCGCGACAATGTTTGCGTGGTTGCGGATAATATGAAAGTGAAGCAAGCCAACAGAATGTGGCTTGGACGTGATCTCACCTGTGATCTGCCGCCAGATGCTGTAAATTGGCGAATTCAGACGGCGAGGATTTGTCAAAGGCTATCCATGGCGACGATTGGTTGAACTCCTTTGTGACAATAAGCGTGGGCAACATTTAATGGCAATTATGCGGGAAAGGTTAATTTGGTAGTGAACAACGCCCCCATCATCCGTGTCAGCATCATTATCCCCACTCATAACCGCGCGGAGCTCCTGCGGCAGACTTTGGAAAGTATCACACAAATAATAATACCGCCGGGAAAAAACGTCGAATTGCTTGTAATTGCGAACGCCTGTACGGACGAGACGGTACACCTCTGCCAAGCTCTCAGAGACACCATGCCCTTTTCGTTTCGTTGTATTACGGAATCGCAGGTAGGGCTTGGCTATGCGCGGAATCGGGGGTTACTTGAGGCGGAAGGTGAAATCATCGCATTCTTGGACGATGATGTCTCGGTCGATAGCCATTGGCTTGCAGGATTGCTGGAGATTTTCGACCGATATCCTGCGGATGTGGTCGCGGGGAAGGTTACACTTTGGTGGCAGGAGGTGGAGAAGCCGTCTTGGATGACGCATCGCTCAGAACATTTGCTAAGCTCGGTCGATTTTGGAGATCAGGTGCGGGAATTATTCACCGCCGGCGAGGCCGTGGGAGCGAATTTTGCCATCCGTCTTTGCGTGCTGGCGGATGTGGCGAAGTTTCGCACTGATCTGGATCGGCAGGGGCGGGCGGTATTGGCTGGTGGTGATACATATTTTATTTCGCAGGCCCTTAAGGCCGGTCATCGCATGTTTTACGCTCCGCGTGCAGCCATCAGACATTGGGTTACACCGGAGCGTGTCACACTTCATTATCTCAGCCGCGTCGCGTACGCTAACGGATTGGCTCGGATTCAGATGCTGGATAATCCGCTCATCCGGACCCGCATCATATTAGCCGGTGAAAATATTGTGAAATACTACTTTTATGGTGCCATGGAAGTACTTTCCAGGGGCGTGGGTTATACACGAGGACGGATCAATAACCACATTCGCCGCATGGCCTGTCAAGGGGTACTCGAGGCGCTGAATGTGTGGCGGGGGTGAATAGTATCGCAATGCTCATTGAGCCTGGTTTATTCACGGCCATCGCGGCAGCTCTTACATATACATAGTTGTAGATGCGGTGGCGGCATAGATACTGTTTGTTTACGACTGTGGGCGGAAGGCCCCCTTACCCCAATTGGCCGATCGGGTTGTGATGGGTTCAGGCGGTGGAACGAAAGGTGTTGGAACGTTCGGCGACCAGCTGATAGAAATGCCACCAGGGCCAGTTGCCGGAAAGTTTGACGACCACCCGGCGTCGGAGGTGATCTGGCCGGCAGAGCGTTCCACGATCAGTTCCCGGGAGGGGAGAAACTCGAAGAGTAGAGGCTGGCAACATTGGGCAGGCATAAGGCACTCCTGACCGCGAGATATCGCAGCCGGATAGAATACTACAAATATAATACGCTGTCCACTCGCTTCCGGTTCAAGCAAATCGTCAGACGGGGAGCGTGAAACGGAAGCATGGGCACCCAAAATCGAATAGAAGCTGCCCTTGCAGACTGCGCGCCGGAACTCAGTGCGGCCACGGAGACTAACCGCCTGCAAACACGGTACTTCTGACCTCTATTTCTGAAAACCCGCCGCGGTCTGCGAATAATCCGGGCTAGGCCCGCTATCAAATTTTCTGGATGGATGCAATCAGGCGATAGGATGGCGCGATACAGCTTGGCGGAGAACCAACTGGAACCGTTTTATCGCGATCTCGGGGCACAACTCTTGTGCGGCGGTATTATGACCAAGCGTGGGTGTAACGGGTGGAACTCAGCGCTATTTCACGGCCAATCACGATATGGAATGCCACGGCAAGATGGCGACGATGCACCGACGTTCACCCTGCCGTGGCGATGGCCCCGCGGGGCCGAGTCCTCATGATTCTGAATTCGGCCCGGAAGTCGGCTTGAATTTCGGATCCGGCTTCGGCCCGGCTTTTCGCTCTCGGCGCATCCACCGCGACCAACCGGATCGCGAGCGCTGTGAGACCGATGTTGCCGGCGCAGAAAGGTTTCCCGCGTTCCGGGGTGGATTTGCCCGCTTCGCTTGCGGCGTACATCCAACTGATGCGGGTCGATATGTCGTGGCGTGATATTTGAGTACCCGCCGGCATAAGCTCAATTTCGACACCGCTTCGACGATGAGTACCGCCATCTCCCGCATGCCGTAGGCCATGGCGATAGTCCAAATCACGCTTAAGATCAGGTTGAGATGCATCACACTGCGAGCCACGGGAAATCCCCACGGAATGGAGATTCCCGTCACCATGCCGAAGACGATATTCCACAATACCCAGCGATCCGTCCACTCCAGTTCGTTGAAGGGGACGGGGATGGTTACCGACGCGCTGAATTGGCTGATGATGCGTTTTTTAATTCGTTCGGCAAACCATTGAAGAATCAGCGCCAGCAGGATAGTGAACGGGCAGAATACCTGTAGCCCCTGAATGAAGAGGCTGCGGAAAGAGGTTTCATTGGATATCTCATCCGTGTTCGGCACTTCACGTGGCCATATGGGGCCCTAAAATCTATGGTTGCTCCGTCCGGGTGGAGCTTTCTTTTTCATAGCCGGATAGGCACCACGTCGGGGGAGACGTGCGGGCACGATAACCCGCGCATTTTCGTCCGGTGCCGCCTCGAAAGTAATGGCTTGGGATTGCTCGCTAAAGGCTGAGGGCTGGCTTTAGCGTCTGCCAAGTTCTGTGTGATAACTGAAAGGCCGGAGTGGGATTCGAACCCACGACAAACGGATTTGCAATCCGCCCCCTTAGTCCACTCGGGCATCCGGCCCTCTTGGCAGACATCCTATGGCCGAGAGGCTTATTACTCAAGGTCAGATTCGCAACGGTGATGCGGCCGCTGCGGCTGGCGGCGAAGCTCCTACGGCAGCGTGGTGGAGCCCATCAGATAGCGGTCGCATTCACGCGCCGCTCCACGCCCCTCATTGATCGCCCAGACCACGAGGCTCTGCCCACGACGACAATCGCCGGCTGCGAATACCCCTTCAACCGAGGTCGCAAACTTTCCATATTCAGCTGCAAAGTTACTGCGCGGATCGGTTTTCAGCCCGAGTTCTTTGACCAGCGTGTCCTCCGGTCCAAGGAAGCCCATGGCCAGCAGTACCAGATCCGCCGGCCATTCTTCCTCGCTGCCCGGAATTTCCGACATGCTCACCTTGCCGTTGTTGTTGCTCCAATTGACGCGCACCGTCTTGATGGCCCGCACGGCACCGTTTTCATCACCGATGAATTCCTTGGTCAGGATGGTGAATTGTCGCGGATCAGTTCCAAACTTCGTCCGCACTTCCTCATGCCCGTAATCCACACGGTAAATTCGCGGCCACTGCGGCCAGGGATTATCCGCCGCTCGAGTCGCGGGCGGCTGGGCAAGGAGTTCAAAATTCACCAGACTCTTGCATCCATGTCGCATTGATGTACCGATGCAGTCATTGCCCGTATCACCACCGCCGATCACGACCACATGCTTGTCCGCGGCGCTGATGAAATTCCCATCACGATGGTCGGAATCCAACAGACTTTTAGTATTGGCGTGGAGAAATTCCATGGCAAAATGGATGCCCGAAAGCCCGCGGCCGGGCACCGGCAGATCGCGGGGTTTGGTGGCACCGCAGGCCAGCACAATCGCGTCATATTTATGCAGCAGATCATGGATGCTGATATCCTGGCCCACATGGACGCCGGTGATGAATTCCACACCTTCCTGCTCCATGATGGCAAGTCGCCGCTGCACAACGGCCTTTTTGTCCAATTTCATGTTGGGAATGCCGTACATCAGCAGTCCGCCGATGCGATCCGACCGCTCATAGACGGTCACGTTATGACCCGCTTTGTTGAGTTGATCGGCGGCGGCGAGGCCCGCAGGACCGGACCCGATCACCGCTACGGTTTTTCCGGTGCGGTGCTGCGGCGGATGCGGTTTAACCCAGCCGTTTTTCCAGGCGTGTTCAATAATTTCCTGTTCGATATTTTTAATCGTAACCGGTGGTTCGTTGATCCCCAATACGCATGAACCTTCGCATGGAGCGGGGCATACCCGGCCGGTGAATTCCGGAAAGTTGTTGGTCCGCCAGAGCCGATCGATGGCATCCCGCCACTGATCTTTGTAGATCAGATCATTCCATTCAGGTATGAGATTATTAATGGGGCAGGCGCTGTTGCAGAACGGTACCCCGCAATCCATGCAGCGCGCACCCTGCTGGCGAAGTGTTTCGCCCGGCAGATGTTCATGAAATTCCCGCCAATCCAACACCCGCAGGCGTGCCGACCGGTTCGGCGCCGCTTCCCGCGTGTGTTCCATAAATCCAGTGGGTTTACCCATGTTGAACTTCCTCGACAACGTTATTTTCGGCCGCTTCCCTGGCCATCTGCTGCAGCGCACGGCGATAATCAATCGGCATCACCTTTCGGAAGAATGCAAGTTGCGCCGACCAGTCCTTCAATATCCGTTCCGCAACCGTACTGCCGGTGTGGCGACGGTGTTCTTCAATCAGCGTTTTAAGTTCGGCGACATCGGATGGTTCAGTCACCGGCTCAAGTTCCACCATGGCCAGATTGCACCGCGCCAGGAATTGATCCTCCGGATCGTACACATACGCTATGCCGCCGGACATACCCGCTGCGAAATTTCGCCCGGTCGGCCCGAGGATCACCGCTCGACCGCCGGTCATATATTCACAACCATGGTCACCGACGCCTTCCACCACCGCTGAGGCGCCGGAGTTGCGGACACAGAATCGTTCGCCGGCAACACCGCGGAAGTAGGCATATCCGCTGGTGGCGCCGTAAAGTGCGACGTTACCGATGAGGATATTTTCCTCCGGCTTGAAGGTGCTGCGGGAATCCGGGTAGACGACAATCGTACCGCCGGAGAGGCCCTTGCCGACATAGTCGTTGGCGTCCCCTTCCAATTCCAGTTTCACACCGCGTGCCAGCCACGCGCCGAGGCTCTGCCCGGCTGAACCCGAGAGTTTGATCTCGATGGTCGAATCCGGCAGCCCTTCGCCTCCATAGCGCTTGGATATTTCGTGGCTCAGCGTGGTGCCGACAGTGCGATGGGTGTTTTTTATAGGATACGTCAGTTTCAAGCGGGTGCCATGTTCAATCGCTTCACGCGCATCGTGCACAATCTGGTAATCCAGCGATTGCTCCAGACCGTGATCCTGTTTACGCACGCATCGCACCTCAACACCGTCATGGAGTTTCACGGCAGGGGAGAGAATGGGCGTTAAATCCAATCCTTGGGCCTTCCAGTGTTTGATCGCGTCGCCCACTTCCAGGCGATCCACGCGGCCGATCATTTCATTCATGGTCCTGAAGCCCATAAAAGCCATGATTTCCCGTACTTCTTCGGCAAGCAGGAACATGAAATTAACAACATATTCCGGTTTACCCGCAAATTTCGCCCGCAAAACCGGGTCCTGCGTTGCGATGCCGACGGGGCAGGTGTTCAGATGGCAGACGCGCATCATGATGCAGCCGAGCGTAACCAGCGGCACGGTGGCAAAGCCGAATTCTTCAGCTCCCAGCAGGGCCCCGATGACCACATCCCGACCGGTCTTCAACTGACCGTCCACCTGTACCACGATGCGGCTTCGCAGATCGTTGAGGACCAGAGTCTGATGCGTTTCCGCCAGGCCGAGTTCCCACGGCGCACCGGCGTGCTTGATACTCGTCAGGGGTGATGCCCCGGTGCCGCCGTCATGGCCTGCAATCACCACGTGATCGGCGTGGGCTTTTGATACACCCGTCGCCACCGTGCCTACACCGACTTCCGAAACCAGCTTGACGCTGATTCGTGCGGCGGGATTGGCGTTCTTCAAATCGTAAATCAGCTGCGCCAGATCCTCGATGGAATAAATATCATGATGTGGTGGGGGACTGATCAACTGCACGCCGGGCGTGGAATGCCGCAGCTTGCCGATGTAGCGATCCACCTTGTGCCCGGGCAACTGTCCGCCCTCACCGGGCTTGGCACCCTGGGCCATTTTGATCTGTAATTCATCGGCGTTGGTCAGATAGTGGCTGGTGACGCCGAAGCGTGCACTGGCCACCTGTTTGATGGCCGATCGCCGCAGGTCGCCATTGGCATCGGGTTTGAAACGCCGCGGATCTTCGCCACCTTCGCCGGTGTTGGATTTTCCGCCGATGCGATTCATCGCAATCGCGAGCGTCTCGTGAGCCTCGGTGGAAATGGATCCGAGGCTCATGGCCCCGGTGGCGAATCGCTTGACGATTTCACTCGCCGGCTCCACTTCCGCCAGCATCACCGGGGCATCCGCCGGCTTGAGCTTGAATAAACCGCGGAGCGTGCAGAGGCGACCGGATTGCTCGTTGATCAACTTGGCGTAGCGGGCATAAGCCTCCCGGCTGTTGGTACGGGCGGCGTCCTGCAGGGCGGCGATGGTATCGGGATTCAGCAGATGCTGTTCACCGTTTTTGCGCCACGCATACTGCCCACCTTCCGGCAGCACGTTGAGCTTCACCGCATTGATCTGCGACGGATAACCGATCTCATGACGCCGAAGCGCCTCGGCGGCCAAAACGTCAAAATTCACCCCGTCGATCTTGGAGACGGTACCGGCAAAGCACTTGTCGATCACCTGCTTATTAAGGCCGATGGATTCAAATATCTGGGCCCCCTTGTAACTCTGCAGGGTGGAGATGCCCATTTTGCTCATCACCTTCAAGATGCCTTTACCGCACGCCTTGATGTAATTTTTAATGACTTTTTCATCATCCAGCGACGGGTCGATATTTCCCTCCCGCCGCAGATTCCATAATATTTCAAACGCCATATAAGGGTTGATGGCGTCGGCCCCGTAGCCGATGAGCATGCAGTGATGATGCACTTCGCGGGCTTCACCGGTTTCCAGCACCATGCCCAGACGCGTTCGCGTTTCGCTGCGGACGAGATGATGGTGGACGGCTCCGCAGGCAAGCAGCGCCGGAATGGCGACGCGGTTCTCACCCAGTTGCCGATCACTGAGCACAATGAGGCTGCATCCGTCGGCAATCGCCTGATCCGCTTCAGTGCAGAGCCGGTCAATCGCCGCAAGCATCCCCTGTTCACCCGCGCGACGGTCAAAGGTCATATCGATCACCCGCGACTTCCATCCGCGGTGATTCAATTCTTTCATCTGCGCGAGCTGGCAGTTCGTCAATATGGGCTGCGAAACCAGCAGGCGGTGAGCATTTTCCGCCGTCGGTTCCAGCAGATTACGCTCAGGACCGATGTAGCATTCCAAGCTCATCACAATGGATTCTTTATCTGAATCCAGCGGCGGATTGGTCACCTGGGCAAAAGTCTGTTTGAAATAGTCATATACCAGCCGCGGCTGGTCGCTCAGACACGCCAGGGCCGCATCGTTACCCATGGAGCCGAGCGCTTCAAGTCCGGCGGCTCCCATCGGCAGGATCAGCTTGTACACGTCTTCCGTGGTGTACCCCAGGCACTGAGCCCGCGTGAGAAGAGTCTCAGCGTCAAATTCGGCAACGTTTTTTGGTTTAGGCAAATCCTCAAGGGTGAGTTTCTGTTCCTGCAACCATTGACCGTACGGGTGCTCGGCCGCCAATGCGGCTTTGAGTTCAGAATCGTCGATGATCCGACCCTGCTCAAAGTCAACGAGAAACATCCGCCCCGGCTGCAACCGACCTTTTTTCGCTACGTTGGCCGGATCAATTTCCAATACACCCACTTCGCTGGCCATGATGACCAGATCATCCTTGGTGACGTAATACCGGCTGGGCCTCAAGCCGTTGCGATCCAGCACGGCACCGATGTAGTGGCCGTCGGTGAATGCGACCGAGGCCGGGCCGTCCCACGGCTCCATCATGCAGGAGTGAAATTCATAAAATGCCCGCCGGCGCGGGTCCATCGATTCATGATTCTGCCACGCCTCGGGGATCATCATCATCACGGCATGCGGCAGGCTTCGACCGGTCTGCAGCAGCATTTCAAGACAGTTATCAAAATCGCCGGAATCTGAATTCCCCGGTTCGATCACCGGCTTGATGCGATCAATATCCTGGCCGAAAATCCGGCTCTGGAACATCCCCTCACGGGCGTGCATCCAGTTTACGTTACCGCGGCGGGTGTTGATTTCACCGTTGTGAGCCATGAAACGCAGCGGCTGCGCCCGATCCCACGACGGGAACGTGTTCGTGCTGAAGCGTGAATGCACCAGCGCAATGTGGCTGACATAGTCGGCGTCGCCCAGATCGGCCGCAAAATACTCCCGCACCTGCGGCGAAGTGAGCTGCCCCTTGTAAATAATCGTTTTGGTCGACAGGCTGCATACATAGAAATATTCCGCCTGCGGCAGGTCGGAGCTGCGAATTTGATTACCGGCCGACTTGCGGGCCACGTACAACTTTCGTTCCAGCTCATCCTGCGACACTTTTGAATCGCCATCGGCTGCCGTAACAAAGATCATCCGCATTTTGGGTTCGGTGCGCCGGGCGCTGGGGCCGATCCCATGGTTATCGACCGGCACATCGCGCCAGCCGAGCAACTTAAGTTTGCATTCCTTGATGCACTGCTCCAGTTGCTTCTCACACCACTTCCGTTGCTCATTATCAGACGGCAGGAAAACAATCCCGGCACCATATTTGCCCGGATCGGGCAATTTGATTCCTGCATCACGGGATGCAATTTTGGCCAGAAATTTGTGCGGCATGGCCGTCAAAATGCCGGCGCCATCCCCGGTATTTTCCTCACATCCGCACGCCCCGCGATGCTCCATATGCTCCAGCATCGTGAGTGCGTTGATCACAATGTCGTGGCTCGCCTTGCCCTTGATATGAGCAATAAAACCAACACCGCAACTGTCGTGTTCAAATTCTGGATCGTAAAGGCCCATTTTGCCGGGCCTTAGGCCAAGCTTTCCGGTAGAAGTCAACGTATAACCTCCGTGTGTGAGGCGTGCCCTCGGCTTGTAAACCACCGCTCCGCCCATGCGACTCCAACAAAGAATCGCGAACCATATATAGTACTAACTTACATGCGCGGTATCAACTTAAGCGAGATGTTTTTTTGAAGCGCTTCGCACCTGATGATCGCCACTTTGGCGCGGGCGGCACTTTCGTATTCTGTCTCTGCTGGAGCTCATACGATTCAAGAGGTCTGGTCGATCCTTAAGAAAGAAGTCAAGCTCAGTCAGGGGGGCCGCCAAACGGGCAGCAGATTCTCTTGCCGATTCCCGTTCCTCCGGCCATCATACCGGCGTTGGCTTTCGATACTGACCACCGGAGGTCCGTGGGTCTGCCGAGAGATGTGTTAGCAGTCAGTGAGATAAAAAAATGCTGAAATTCTCCCTTCTTCATCCACAAATTCTCAGTTCCCTTGGGAAGGCAGGTCACGGAAGTAAAATTCTCATCGCGGATGGAAATTATCCTTTTTCGACTCGCCTTGGCCCCAAGGCAGATCTCGTCTGTCTTAATCTGCGGCCAGGGCTGGTCTCCGTTACCGATGTGCTTGAAACCATCGTAACCGCAGTGCAGATTGAGTCGGCGGCGGTCATGGAACCCTCCAAAACAGGGCCGTACGCCGTCAAAAAAGACCCCGATATCTTCAAAAATTTTGTTGAGATCATCAGTCAGCAGAATCCAAGTGCCCCTCCGATGAAATTGCAGCGAGTCGACCGGTTGAAATTTTACGAGCAAGCCTCTTCCCCCGATGTCTGCCTGACGATTGCGACAGCGGAACAGCGCATCTTCGGCAACCTGCTCTTAACCATCGGTGTGGTAAGGACCGTGAATTAGCGCCAGTTCGTGGCGGTCGCAGAGGAGCGACCAGCCGTCGTTCGAAACGGCTTCAGTTGGCAACTATTTCTCCAACCCGTACACCTTCACCGCCGTTCCGCTCCAGATGGCATCGCGCTCATCGTCACTGAGATTTCCGATCATCGTCTCAACGGTTTTCACCCAGCGAGCGTATTGACTGGCAAGCAGGCAAACCGGCCAGTCCGTTCCGAACATCAGTCTCTGCGGGCTGAAGCACTCCAATACAACATCCACGTAAGGCCGCAGGTCGGCATCCCGCCACGATCGGTGATCCGCTTCGGTTACAGCACCCGAAATTTTGCAGTAGACATTCGGTCTCGCGGCCAATTCACGGATATTCTTCTGCCACGGTTCAAAAATACCGGCGGCGATTCGGGGTTTGGCGATATGGTCCACCACGAATATCTGGCGGGGATGGCGGTCGACAAATTCAATGGTCTGCGGCAGATGACGCTCGAATATTAAAATATCGTAGACCAGATTGAAGCGATGAAGCACTGCGATGCCGCGATTAAAATCATCCCGCAGCATGTAGTCATCGTCCGGCTCATCGTGCAACACGTGGCGCACGCCTTTGAGCCGGGGATTTGGTGCCAGTTCCTCCAGGATTTTCGGCAATTCCTCGGAAATCAGCGGAACCCACCCTACAACCCCTTTAATAAAATGGCAGGTGGCGGCCAGCTCCAGCAGCCAGTGCGTTTCTTCAAGTTTCTGCCGAGCCTGAACGCTCACAACACCTGTAACTCCCGAGGATTGAATAATCGGTTCCAGATCCGGGGGGAGAAAATCCCGTCGTAGCACAGTCTGATCGGGACCGATCCATCCATATTCAGTCGGGTTAAATTTCCAGAAATGTTGATGAGTGTCAATGATTGTCCGCATAACTCCAAACCTCGCTTTCGAAAGCACGCTGTCGCAGACGGAGTCCCGTCCCTGCCGACACTGATACCCGCCGGCCGTAAATTGATCAAGGGCGACGGAGTACCGCGCGCCGTCCGATTGAATCCGGACCAGATAATGAGCACATTATTTGGCTGCATGGCTGGCCAGCCATTTGCGGGTGGTTGCAGAAGCACGATCGAGTCGAGAGTCGCGCTGTTGACCTCTTTGAACCTTGGATACTCGATCTGTACATCCGTGCAGAGTTTGCTTACACTTCTAGGTAGAGCGTAGATAGATTGTTGCGCAAAATGGTGAGGTGACATTCGCATGCATTACAGACCACTGGGTAAAACCGGCCTGCAGGTTTCTGTCCTGAGTTTTGGCGCTTCATCCCTCGGCGGCGTCTTTCATGCCGTAACCCGTGAAGACTGCATAAAAACGGTCCACACCGCTCTGGATCTTGGAGTAAATCTCATCGATGTATCCCCTTATTACGGGCTCACAAAAGCGGAATCCATGCTGGGCGAAGCGCTCAAGGATGTTGATCGCAGCCGCTACATCATGGCGACGAAAGTGGGGCGGTACGGAGACCGGGAATTTGATTTTTCAGCCCGCAGGGTGACCGCAAGCGTCGATGAGAGTCTTAAACGGATGAAGTGTGGATATATTGACATTATTCAATGCCACGATATTGAATTTGTTCCGCTGAATATCATCATTAACGAAACATTACCCGCGCTTGAGGCGCTTCGCCGATCCGGAAAAGTGCGTTTCATCGGAATCACCGGCTTGCCGCTGAAGATATTTACCACCATCGCCGCGCAGGCAAAGATCGATACGATCCTCTCCTACTGTCGGTATACCCTTTTTGACACTTCGCTGACCAGCATCATTCCCCAGCTTCAAGCCGACGGCATCGGCATCATGAGTGCCGCGCCGGTCGCGATGGGGCTTCTGACGGATCGGGGGGCGCCCGACTGGCACCCCGCTCCGCCAATCATCCGCAAAACCTGCGCCCGAGCCGCCGAATTCTGCCGCAGTCGCGGTGCGGATATCGCTCAGCTCGCCATCAGCTTCGCCGTCGCGGAAAATCGCATTGCCACCACGATCGTCGGCACGGCCAACCCGGAAAATTTTCGTCGCAACGTCACCTGGGCTCAGAGTCCGGTGGATGGAGAACTGCTTCGCGGCGTGCAGGAAATTCTGGCTCCCATCCGGAATCAGACCTGGCCATCCGGTCTCACGGAGAATAATGACTGATCATGCAGACGGTAATTCTCAATAAACCCGGGGTATTTGAACTCATCGATCGCCCGGAACCCGCGTCTCCCGGTCCCGGTGAGGCGCTGGTGCGCATCGCGCGTATCGGCGTCTGCGGCACCGATTACCATGCCTTCCGCGGCAGGCAACCCTTCTTTACCTATCCGCGTGTCCTGGGACATGAACTCGGCGTCGAGGTGATGGCGGTGGGGGCCGGAGTTAACGGGATTGCCGTCGGAGACCGTTGTGCCGTTGAGCCGTATCTGAATTGTGGCGCGTGTATCGCCTGCCGGAACGGCAAAACCAACTGCTGCACCCAACTTAAGGTGCTCGGGGTGCATGTGGATGGCGGTATGTGCAGGAGCCTGATTGTGCCGGCCCGAAAACTCCATCCTTCCTCAAAATTGTCACTCGATCAACTTGCGCTGGTCGAGACACTGGGAATCGGCGCTCATGCCGTCGAGCGGGCGCAGGTGAAAAAAGATGAATGGGTTCTCGTGATAGGTGCGG
>JAJZNY010000055.1 GCA_021852245.1 Planctomycetota bacterium
GCGATGGGCGAACGCGGGCGCGGCGATACCGCACTGGATGAAAAGGTGGACCTCGTCATCGCCATCCTGCAGATGATCCGCAAGCGGCTTCTGGGGCGATTCAACCGGATCCTCGCCGATCAGGCCATTCGCAGCGGTGAGAGAAATTGATCGGCAAACGGAGGTCGGTGGATGGTGATAGCGGCGATGAATAGTCTTTCTCCGCCGCGTCCATCTACACCGCATGCGGAGAGTCTCAAAACCGATCTGCCGATGGAAGGCCGACACTCCCGAAAGCTGCGGCCGCATTACGGAAGCTTTACAACGGCAGCCTGCAGCGCTTTCAAATCCGATGCACCTGAAGGGATTCTTGCCGTGCAAAAGCTGATAAAGACGCAAACCCAGGTTCGCGTCTGTGCTTTTCCAGTGCGATTCATCACCGCATCGATTAATCTTTGGGATGATGGAAAAGTGGAAGATCAGCGGCGGCAAGGTTTGGATAGCTCCCGGACTCGGGGTAATGGCGGGTATTGCCATCGGCTTGATCCTGCGATCCCATTCCACCGGCGGCACCCCGGCTGCTGCGATTTCCGCCATGCAGATGGTCATGGCTTCCGGCGCTGCAGGAGCTTTGGCCCCCCGCCTTGCACCGGATGCTCCACGGCGTTCTCTCATCACCTGTCTGGCGGCGGCAACGTGCGGCCTGATTGCCGCGATCGGTGGTTTGCTGCCGGTGAGCGAAATCATCCAGATCGCTGGGGCGACGTGTCTTTGGTGCACGTTCGTCTACGGTTTAAGTGCAGTGACAGATCATCTATCGAGTGACGACCGGCGAGTCCCCCTGCTGGCGGTAGCATGGTGTGTCATTCTTCCACTTTGGCCCATCGTCGCCGCACCGCTGATCGGAGCTACCGCAAACACCGTTGCCTCAGGACCGATGAATTTCATACTCGGCCTCTCCCCCTGCATCTGGCTGGTCCACATCACCCAAGGCACAACGGGAATGAATACCATGGGGTGGTTTCACTCTCACCTGCTTTATCGCATTGTCCCGCTGGGACAAAATGTTCTCATGCCGAAGGTCGCGCCCTGGTATTGGCCGGCCACGGTACTGGGCGCATCGGGAGCAGGACTGATGTGGCTTTCCGCGTGGCGGCGAAAGCGCACAGCTGATGCGCGGTCGGATCGGCTGGCCTCGGCGCAACAGTGCCGATAGACTACTGAAGATTTTTGTGGCGGCGATCCGGGCCGGGATTTAGCGGATGAAGTGAAAGTTCCCAGTGAGCTATCTAAACCGTTGGAATAAAGCGTGGTATCGAAGGTGGTTAACGGCCGCTGCCGCCGCTGCGGCCATCTACGGCCCTCTACCGCCGAGAGCCATCTGGGCAGCCGCGCAGAGTGCTCCGACCCCGGGCGTCTCGCACCGGCAATCTTCGTTGATCGGATATACCATCTCCAAAGTGGAAATCGTCGGTGCCACACCCCACGCCCGGAAATTAATCCAAAATCAGATACGTGTCGTCCCCGGTGAATCGTACGATGAGGCTGAGGTGTCGGTGGACGTACGATCCATTGCTTCACTGGGGCTTTTTTACTCCGTGGAAGCGCAGATCGTACCCCAGCAGCACCATCGGTTGATTGTACGCTACGTCGTCAAACAGCGCCGGGTGCTGAAGCGTGTGGAGTTCCAGGGCAACCGGCATGTGCGAACCAAGACGCTCAAAGATCTGGTGCTGGCGCACGCGGGAAAGCCGATCGATCCTTTCTACTTCCGCACGGATATTAACGCCATCAAGCATCTGTACCGGTCGAAGGGATTCTTGTACTGCCATGTGACGCTCAACCGGGCGGATCTGGCCCGCGACATCGCCGACTATCAGATAACCGAAGGGCCGCGGGTATTTATCCGCTCAGTCCACTTCATCGGAAACAATCTTTATCCCTCATGGTTTCTGCATTTCAAGGCACAGACTTCATCCCGCTGGAAGCTGTTTTGGTTCCTGACGGTGCATAAGGGGGTGCTGTCCAAAAGCGACCTGCAAGCCGATATGGCGATGCTTCGGCACCTGTGGCGGAAAAAGGGATACCTCGATTGCCGCACGGCGTATCATCTGATCTTCAATCCTGATTATCACCGGGTGACGGTGGATTTTATCATTCACCCGGGGGTGCGGTATCGGATTGGACGAATTTTATTCAAGGGGGATACGGTATTCCCCAAAGCACAACTCATGAAACTGGTGCGCTTCAAGCCGGGCATGTATTACGACCGTGATTTAATCAAGGCGGCGCAGCGAAGAATTGCGGATAAATTCGGCCGGGCGGGATATATCTACAGCCAGGTGACGCCCAGTTTCGCATACACCGTTAAACCGGGAATAGTAAATATCGACTTCCACGTGGTGGAGGGCAAAACGTACCGGGTCGGTCGTGTGATCGTCCGCGGTAATACGCAGGTACAGGACCATGTCGCGCGGCGTCAGATACGCCTTTTCCCCGGACAACTTTACGACACCACAGCGGTACGGCGATCCAACCAGCATCTGGATGCACTGGGACTTTTTGC
>JAJZNY010000284.1 GCA_021852245.1 Planctomycetota bacterium
GTTTGAAGACAACGGTCGCCTCCGTGCACGTCATGGGGAGACATTTTCCGGTGCGTATGAAGAAGGGGACGCCTGCCCAACGCCACGAATCGATCCAAAGTCGCACGGCGGCGAAGGTTTCAACGCGTGAATCGCGGCTGACGCCATCTTCCTCGCGATAGCCACGAAATTGTCCCCGAACCACATCTTCAGTGGAAAGCGGGCGGATCGTGCGCAGCAATTTGGCCCGTTCGATGCGAAGATCTTCCGGATTGGGGCGGGAGGGTGGCTCCATGGCGAGGCATGCCACGAGTTGGAGCATATGATTCTGAATCACATCGCGGATGGCCCCCGCTTCTTCATAAAATCGCCCGCGCCCCTGCAGGCCGAATTCCTCGGCCATGGTGATCTGCACATGCGATACATAGTTTCTATTAAATGTCGGCTCCAGATAGGTATTGGCGAAGCGGGAATAGAGAATATTCTGTACCGGCTCCTTACCGAGATAATGGTCAATGCGGAATATGGATGATTCCGGAAAATGCTGATGGAGCGTTTCATTGAGAGAAATGGCGGATTTCAGATCACGTCCAAACGGCTTTTCCACCATAATCCGGGCCCCCCGATGGCAACCGGCCTTGGCGAGCCCGTCAACCACTACGGGAAACATACTGGGAGGAATAGCTAGGTAATACAGGGGGTGTTTGGCACCGTCAATGAGTTGCCGGAGCTGTTCATACGTTTTCTGGTCTTTGTAATCACCATCGACGTAGCTGAGCCGGTCGCACAATTTACCGAACGCACCCTCGTCGCATGTTGAAGCGTGTTCGACGAGACTGCTGTGAATGCGATTCCTGAGCGTATCGATGGTCATACCCGATTTGGCAACGCCGATGACCGGGATAGTCAATTCTCCATGAATCACCATCGATTGGAGTGACGGAAATATTTTTTTGTAGGCGAGATCGCCGGTAATTCCAAAGAACACCAGCACGTCAGATTGTTCGGTTGTCATACCATGCCTTCCCTGAAAAAACACGCGGCAGACTGATCATTCCCCTGCAGGCGCACCAGACCGTCACTATCCATTTTTTTCCTGATGGCCGCCGAATTCATAACGCATCGCCGACATGACACGATCAGCAAATTCAGCGGCCCTGCGAGAGGCGAAGCGGTCAAAGAGTGCAGCAGCCAGAACCGGCGCCGGCACACCCTCATCGATCGCCGCCTGCAGCGTCCAGCGTCCCTCCCCCGAATCGCTCACACGGCCGGAAAAATTATCCAGTGACGCGTTTTTGGCCATCGCCTCGGCGGTAAGATCCAATAACCAACTCTGAATAACCGTACCGCGACGCCACACTTCCGTAATCGCCGGAATATCAAGTTTATATTGATAGTTCTCGGGATGTGAGAGCGGCGCCGTCTCAGAATCAGCGTCGGCCGGATTCAATCCGACATCGGCATGTTTGAGAATATTCAGCCCTTCAGCGTAGGCGGCCATAATGCCGTACTCGATGCCGTTGTGGACCATTTTGACAAAGTGGCCTGCACCGGCCGGACCGCAATGCAGATATCCCTGTTCGGCTGGAAATTCAGGCCCGTTTGCGCGAGCCGGCGTGCGTGAAGCCCCGCTGACACCCGGCGCCAGGGTTTTGAAGACGGGTTCGAGGCGTTTGAAGTCCTCAACCTCGCCACCGATCATCTGGCAGTAACCACGCTGGAGTCCCCATACCCCGCCTGACACACCGACATCGAGATAACCGATTCCCTTTTTTTTAAGTTCCGCGGCACGGCGAATATCATCCTGATAAAAAGAATTTCCTCCGTCGATGATCACATCGCCCCGCTCCAGCAGAGAGCTGAGCTGGCCAATAACCTTATCGACGATGGCAGCGGGGACCATCAACCAGAGCGCCCTCGGAGCTTTCATCGCTGCCACCATTTTCTCAAGAGAGTCGACCGCGACCGCGCCTTCTCCCGCCATGGACTTTAGGGATTCTGCATGGGTATCGAAGACGATACATCGATGTGATTCCTTAAGGAGCCGGCGAACCATATTGGACCCCATTCGACCGAGCCCGATCATTCCAATTTCCATCGCCAGTCTCCTTTTAATTCAATATCCATCTCAACAGCAACATGGGCAGCGCTCAAAGCGAGCACAGCGAACCCGTAGGATAGTAGCAAAGATTTACATCGTGGGAAACCTTGGATAGAAAAGCTCATATCGGTGTGAGCCGATCGCTCCGTCGGCGGAGTTGCGGCGGCCCGACATGGATCAGATCGGATGGCGGAACTCGGATAGCATAGCGGAGCATTGCACATTATTTTTTCGGGGCAAAAGCACGCGACATTTCATCCAGCAGCAAAGCCGACGAGCGTATCCCGCCGTAGAAACAGTCCAGATCCAGTTTTTCGTTGGGCGAATGGAGATTGTCGTCCGGCAGACCGAACCCGAGCAGCACACTTTCGAGCCCAAGCTCCTGCCTGAACCAATTCACCACCGGGATGGAACCGCCTTCGCGGATAATAACCGGCTCGGCGCCCA
>JAJZNY010000083.1 GCA_021852245.1 Planctomycetota bacterium
TGCCTCTGCGACACCCATCCGCGCGGACGCCACAAGGCTCGGGTGTTTCGATCTCGGTTGGGTATCACCGCCAGTGACGCCCGGGAGCTCCAAGAGGCGATACTTGAATGCCGCCCATACCCTCCAAGGAAATTTACGCGAGGCAGACAGTGACGAATTCGGGCGGCGCTACGTGCTGGATTTTCCGATGACCACTGCGGTTGGCACCGCGGTAATCCGCTCTACCTGGATTGCTCCCACTGGTGAGAAGGTGCTACGATTAATCAGTTATTATGTGGTGTAGGCGGCGGCCTACCCGGTTGCAGGAGACCTTTATGAGACACGAAATCCATACGCTTGATGTCGTTGCCATCACCAGCGATTTCCCCGACAAAGGGCTGCTGCGCGGCCAAGTGGGCACGATCGTTGAGACATTGGCGCCCGGTGTCTTCGAGGTCGAATTCTCCGATGATCAGGGACGCACCTACGCCCAGCTCGCCATCCCCGAGCACCAACTGCTGGTGCTCCATTACCAGCCCCAGCAGGCCGCCTGAACCCCGGATCACCACCTCGAAGGCTGGCATTGATATTTCGTCCGTCACGCACATATCGGCCTCAAACGGAATTCGTGGCGGGGTATCACTCGAGGGTTGGGGGCGGGCAAATAAATGGCGCAACCGACGGTCGCGGCTTTACGAGTGAGGCCTGACGGCAACGCATCGGAGAAACTTGGCGGCCCGCCCGGTTCACTCCGGGTTACCGCCGAATCTCAGCACCCACGCCCGCTTCTAACCCCGCGATGATCCGGTTCATCTGGGCGTCCACCTGTTCCGATTGCAGGCTACCTTTGGCATCGCGGAATACCAGCTCCATCGTCACACTCTTTTTCCCCGCTTCAATCGGCTTACCCCGATACGACCCGACAAACCGAATCTCCGCCAGAAGGTTGTGATCCACCACCCCATCGATGCGGCTGCGTATTTCACGCCACGATACCGATTCCAAAACGATGGCCGAGAGATCGCGCCGCACAGCCGGGAACCGCGGCAGTTCATGAGCGCGTCGAAGCGGAGCGAAAAGCGCTGCGATGGCCTCCCAGTCCAACTCCGCCGCCGCCACCGGCTTGCGCAGATCGTAATACCGGGTAACCGGGGCGTTGAGCAGACCAACAAAACCGAGCGATACCGGCACTTCACCGTTCGCCCGGCTGGCAAAAATAACCTTACCGCAGGCGCCCTTGGCAAAACCGGTTTCATCAGCGGGTATCACTTCGATTCCGCTGTGCCCGTCAGGTGATGCCCCCGAAATCGACTCGACGATCAGTTCAATACAACCGATCACTTCCGCAACATCGCGCCCGGTAATCGCCAGATGCTGCTTTTCGACGGGTGCCGCCGACGCCGCCGGTCGGGAAAAGACCGATGCGATTTCAAAAAACCGGGCGTGCGATTCCCCGACGTTCTGGTTCTGCCTGATGGTCGAAAGCAATCCCGGCAGCAATGAGGGACGCAGCACATTATTGGCTTTGCGAACCGCATCCTGAACCTTTAATGCCTGCGCCGGGGCGGCAGCAAAGAGTTCAAATTCCGGCGGATCGACAAATGTGAATGTTACCGTCTCATACCACCCCGCCCCTGCGAGCAACTGCCGAACCTTCCGACGACATTCCAACGCCCGATCCGGCGGCGGCAGCGCGTGGTTCACCCGGTCGCCCAGCGGCACATTTTCATAACCCCAGATCCGCACCAGTTCTTCAATCAGATCCACTTCACGGGAAATATCAAACCGGAAGGTCGGCGTGGTGCAATGGATTTCCGCACCGTTCAACCGGGGAGTAAATTCCAGTCCTCGCAGGATGTTCATCGCGGTATCGGGGTCCATCGCCACGCCGATGAGCTTGGTAAAACGCTCCAGCCGCAGCGGAATATGATGCTGCGCCTGCACCAGATCGCCCCGGTCGCTCCCAGTGCCTATTTTCCCGCCGCAGAGTTCGCAGATCATCTGCGCCGCCAGATTGCGGGCGTAGACCACCATCGCCGGATCGACACCGCGCTCAAATCGGCGCGAAGAATCGGACGAGATATTCGTTCGGCGCACCGTGCGGGCGATTCCGGTCGGATCAAACTGTGCCGATTCCAGCAACACCCGCTGCGTGCCGGCGTGAATTTCACTCTCCAGCCCCCCCATGATCCCCGCCAGGGCCAGCGGCCGATTGCAGTCGGCGATCAGCAGGTCCGATGCCGTCAGCCGCACCTCCTGCCCGTTGATCAGCCGCATGGTTTCGCCGTCGAGAGCCTCGCGGATCACAACCGGTCCGGAGCTCAGACGATCTCGGTCAAATGCGTGAAGGGGCTGCCCCGTAAGCATCAGCACGTAATTGGTAATATCGACAACATTATTCACCGTCCGCAGGCCAAGCGATTCCAGCGCCCGCACCAGCCAATCCGGCGACGGCCCGACGCGCACATGGTTAATCGCAACCGCACTGTAATACGGGCAGCGCTTGGGCGCATCGAGGGCGATGAGGACGCCGTCGCCGGTATGCCCA
>JAJZNY010000215.1 GCA_021852245.1 Planctomycetota bacterium
GGTAAATAAGCTGCCCGGTTTCATAAAGTTTCACGACCGCATGCGATGCCAGAAGCGCAAGCTCATCATCGACAAGCGGCGAGAGGAGCCGGACTTTTCGAAGCGTTGCAATCCGCCTCTGAAGCGTACTGTCAATCGCCGCCTGTCGCTCGGCCGCCACATCCACCATCTCGACGGTGCGGATGGGAAAGGGAAAGCTCATCCCCGCCTCGCGCACCCGGTACCAGGCCTGCATCCGCACATGGTTCTCGACGAAAAGATGGCGCGCTGGATCGTTGATCCAGAATTTCAGCGTGTACTCGACCGATGAATTGCCGAAGTCGGATAAAAACACCACCGGGGGCGGCTCCTGCAACACTCCCGGAGTTTCCCGCATGGCGGAGAGCAGCACCTCACGCACCTGATCGGGCGGGCTGGGGTAGTCGATTCCAAGCGTGATCGTCCGGGCGGTGCAGGTCGTCGGCGAGGCGTAGTTGGTAATCTTGTCGCGGGCGATCATGCTGTTGGGAATCAGCACATGGTTGTCATCCAGCGTATGCAGGGTGACGGCCCGCCAGGTCATATCCACCACCCTCCCTTCAACTCCAGCGCAGGCCACCCAGTCGCCGAGGTTGAACGGCGAACTCGCCTGCATGACCATTCCGCTGAAAAAATTCCCCAGCGTCTCCTGCAGCGCCAGCCCCAGCACGATGGAGATGATCGCGGAGCCGGCGAGGAATTTATTAATATTGAGTCCGAACGACCATGACAGAAATATCAGCAGGCTGAAGAGGTAGATCACGGAGAGGATAATCTGATGCACAAACCGCTGCAGACGGATCTTGCCCCGTCGGGTCAGCAGCGGAACCACGACGATATGATCGAAAATCCGGATGCTGATAAACAGGAGTATCGCGGCAAATACGCGGCTCACCCACCAGACCGGCGGACTTCCGGCGGCGGCCATATGCTCCGGATGCACCGCCCAGATGGCCGCGTATATGATCAGGCACTGCATTCCGCCGAGCACCAGCGTCCAGACGCGTGCCCGCCGCAGCCACAAGCCGAAACGCATGAGCACCACAACCACCGCCGCCTCACCGATGATCAGGGTAACGCCAAGCCGTATCAGCCCCGCCAGCGAAGGCATCCAGGAAAATGTCGGGATGATTCCACGATGTCCTGCTGCGCTGCGGGTGATCGCTGCGATGTGAAGAAGGTGTGCGAACATAAGTCGCTCCTGAACCATGCGCCCGACGACAACCATACCATAGATTGGGCCCGTGGGACAGGCGGCCGCGCCGGCAGAAAGGTGAGAGTTGGGCGGTTGAACGGGAGAAAGCTGAACGGGCAAGCTCCATGCTGGCGCATGGTGTAACCAGTTTCTTTCCACCGCAGGGGCGGGCGGGCGGCGCCGCCGGAAAGGCGAGAGTCGAGCTGGAGAAAGTTGAGCAAGCACGCTTCATGCTAACGCATGAGGTAAGTGACTATTTTTACCGCAGAGGACGCAGTGGTAAGCAGAGGGACGGGGGGCGGGCGTCTCGCCCGCTTCGGGAATTTCTCCGCGCTCTCCGCGCCTCCGCGCGAGATGCGGCTTCATGCCTGGGGCATGATGTCATTTGCTTTTTTCGCACGCCAAGAATGAAAGGCACTAAGATTTTTGCATTTGCTCCTTACGCTTTTTCGTACCCTCCCGTGCGCCATGCGGCCATGATTTTATTTCATTTTTACCGCGGGGGACGCGGAGGTTCGCAGAGGTAGAGGTTACCGAGGCCGCAGGCCAGCGATGCCGCCCGATCCGGCTCCGTCATCCCTCATTGATGCTTCATTAACTGCGACCATAACACGGCCCCAAAATGGAATTACCATTGAGATCATAACGCGCCGGGGCGATGGGCGGAAGTTGCCGTGATGGGTAGTTGCCGCAAAATCGGCCGGCCGCCCCGGTGATGTCAAATTCCCTCCAGGTCGGTTCGTCGATCTGCTCGTCGAAGCCCAACCCGCCGGCCAGACTCCGCACGCCCCAAAAATCCCCGCCAGATGCGCCTCGCCGAACATTTACGAATATTGTATCCGGAGATACTTTGGTCGTTCCCCTTGACTGAGGCTATCATAAGGTCATGATCAGCGCCTACGTCGAAACCAGTTTTTTCAGTGCCTGCGTAACGGATCGCGGCGATCCGCAGAGCATAGTTTGGCGCGACACCAGCCGCCTCTGGCGGCAGGCCCACCGCCGAAGGTTCGATCTGTGCATATCAGAAGAAGTTATCGCCGAGCTCTCGGCGCCGGGTTTCATGCACGGACCCGAAGCGCTTGAAATGCTGGCTGGACTGAAGATCGCCGAGTTATCGCCGGAGGTTCAGGGATTGGCGAATCTGCTGGTGAAGGAAAAGGTCATGCCCGGGCCGTCGACCTCGGGAGATGCCATCCATGTAGCCGCCGCCACCCTGCACGCCACCGACTATCTGCTGAGCTGGAACGTTAAACATCTGGCCAATATCAACAAACGCGCGCATCTTGCCAGAATATGCCTGCGGCTCGGGGTGGTCCCGCCGCAAATCGTTACTCCGGATTTACTTTGGGAGCATCCCGATGACTGATCACGCTGTACCACCGTCGTCCGCCCCCCAAAATTCCACCGATGATGTCCGCCAGGTGCGCGTAAATCTCGATCGACGCTTCCATGGCGATATTGGAAAGCTCTGCGCCCACGCCCGCCGCGTCAGCACGCCGCATATCCGAAAATTAAACCTCAAGCCCATGCCCGCCACACGCCCGCCATCGCGTAAGAGTAGCCGAGGGAGACGGAGTGCGGCCAAAACATGAGGCCCACGCCCATGGCCGTGGTAACGTAAACCCACCGCCGCGCCGATCCATCGATCTGCTCCTGAAAATCCAATCGACAGATCAGAATCTACACGCGCCAAAATCCCCGCCAGATTCGCTCCGCCGGACGTTTGCAAAATATCTACCTGGACCAAAGACGCCGATACTATCCTGGCAGAGGTCGCCAACCGTAAAGCAGCGTTAGGGACAATACGGTAGCAGGCTCGCCACAGCGTCAGGCCGAATCGAGTTCGTAGCCTGCGGTCTAATTGCTCGTCTCCGGTTGCTTTCCACCTTGCCTCGCGGCAGCGCGGTTACCTTCGGCCACGAGCCGGAACGTCGACTCGGAGAGAGCTTTCATCTCTCTGGCTCAACGCGCCCTCCATCGCACCAGGTGCCATTTCGGCAAACCCATTGCCCCGGCGGCAAACTTGTTTTGCCTCGATGCGGCGGTAGCCGGTAGAACCAATAATAGACAAACGATACAGGTAATATTAACGATGCATGCGACACAATTTTGGCGTTTCATTTCCTACCTCAATTGCGAACTTCTTGATAGAATCATCCCTATGGTAGGTTATATTGAGCGGTCACGCCATGCGATCCGTGGATTGATTCGGCTCAGTCTGCGTTATTCTGACAGGCCATGGTTTGCCTGATCGACGGCCCGCCATGGGATAGAGCTGCGGCGCCACTCGGCCCTAAACGCCCGCCCGGCGGGCGCGATGCCGTACATTGCACCCCATCTTCCTCCAGCCTACGGCCTTCCCGTTTTACCGGCACTCAGGGATGCGGCGGACCTCACCGCGCGGTAAAATCCCACCCATGCCGACGAATCTTGAAAAGATACGGGCTCCGCGGAATCGAACGCTCACCTGCAATTCGGTTGAACAGACCGCCCTTGGATCATCGCTGCTGCGACTTTCCGCACCGGCGTCTATCGACGCGGTCACGAATGCCATTATCAACCAGGACTGTGAATCGGCCCTCCCCTATCTGCCAACGGGGTTTGTTGACCTGCTTGTGCTTGATCCACCCTATAACCTGACAAAGGATTTTCATGGGAACGTTTTTCGAGAGCAGCATGCGACGCAGTACACGCAATGGTTCGAGGGCGTATTGAAGATGATGCTGCCCGCCCTCAAGCCGGACGCAACCGTTTATGTATGCAGTGACTGGTACACATCGGCAATTATTTTTCCAGTGCTTAGTCAGCACTTGCTTGTCCGGAACCGCATCACCTGGGAGCGTGAAAAGGGCCGCGGGGCTAAATCGAATTGGAAGAACAACAGCGAGGATATCTGGTTTTGCACGGTTGGCGACAGCTACCGCTTCGATGTCGAGGCGGTGAAGCTGAAACGCCGTGTTCTGGCACCGTATCGGAAAGAAGATGGGGAGCCGAAGGATTGGTTGGAGACTGAGAACGGCAATTACCGCCTCACGCATCCATCGAATCTCTGGACCGATATCACGGTTCCCTTCTGGTCAATGCCGGAAAACACCGATCACCCGACGCAGAAGCCGGAGAAGCTGATAGCCAAACTGGTGCTCGCGAGCTGCGCCGAGGATGGCTTCGTGCTGGACCCGTTCCTTGGTAGTGGAACAACGGCAGTGGTGGCACATAAATTGCGGCGCCGTTTTTGTGGAATTGAATTAAACGCGGAGTACTGCTGCTGGGCGGCCAAGCGGCTCCAGCTCGCTGCGCACGACCCGTCGATACAGGGTTATTCCGGGGGTGTCTTCTGGGAGCGTAACAGCGCCGTACAGCAGGCGTCGAACAGGCCGAGCCAGCCTCCGAATCAGTCGCACGGCGGACTTTTTGATGAATAAGGCGGTGGAGCACTTCCTGGCACTTCTCCGGGCGAACGACGGGATCAACCACAAGGCCCGGTTGCAGGAGGTCATCCAAAAGCAATGCAAACTGACCCGCGACAGAAGTGTGTTCTACTGCGATACGTTTGCAGTAAGGTTCAGCGCGTCAAAGACACCCCAGTTCAGTAACACGGTCCTTTCCCTTTCAAATCTGCGGAAGTATGACAATCAGCCCTTTTTCGTCTGCATTGTGGCCCCGAGCAGAAATTACTGTCTGCTCGCAAATTCCACGTTCCTGAGAAAGATCAGCCACAGTTCGCAGTTGCTCAGAGCAGACAACATTCGCGGCAGCTTTAACGGATCAGACATCATAAGAGAATTTGAGGGGATACCGAATGAACCGCCGCACTTCGATCGCCTTTTTCAAATCCACGCTTCGGTGGGCTTTGAGGGCAATTTGCCGCGCCTGGTCGAAGCGACGAACAGTATTACACCGTCGGGGGCGAAATTTTTCCCCAACCGCCGCGACAGGATAAATATCCTCACGGCTCCCCGCCGTGCCTTACACTTTATCGACTCTGAATATTTCAGGGTGCTGAAGGCAGAGCTGGACGCCAAGGTCGAGCAGTACAAAAGCTACATTGTCCTCGCGGCGCTAATCGAAAATGTGAACGTGCGAGGACGGGTCATCGAGTACCTTATTGCCGGTGAGTCCGAACGGCTCGTCCGTGAGATAGTTGTTGCGCTGGAGGCCGGCAACGTGGGAATGCCTCCTTTCCGTACCGATACTGCCTTAGGTGATTATTCGCGATCGTTCAACGGATTTAACACCCAAACAGACATCAAAACCAAGGTGATGGTGCTCTCTTCGAACCCTAAGGCGTACAACCTCGACAAGATGCTCGAATACCTCAGCCATGAGCGGTCGGTGTTTCTTATCTATCTAATCGGGGTAAAGCCCGGGGCCATTGTAAACACGGTTTTGGTATCGATTTTTCAGCGGCAACTGCTGAAGGCAACGATATTGCTGAAGCACTGGTCCGGCCGCAATTCGCGCGGAGTCACACAATTTGAGGGTCGAGCACTCAACCAACTTATCACCCACCCGAAACAGGATATTGACGAGAGCGAAGCCGTCGCGTTCCTTGAAAAAGTTATCGGGCTATAGCTTCCAACTTCCGTTTTACACCTCATATGCTCTACAGGTTCGCAGTCTGAGCGGCGGTTCCAAGACCGCCAGGATGCCTTTCGGGCGATGATACCGCCAGTCATGAAATTCCGAAAATTGACACACAAACTCCAGACATTTCGGATCATTTTATGGCGTTTGCTGGCAGAATTGGGGGTAGAAAAGGTATCCTTGATGGAGGGCCGGAACATCGATTCGGAGAGAACCTTCATCCCTCTGGCTCAACACACTCTCCATCGCACGCATGGAGCCGCGTTTCGCGCGGCGGGTTTCGCGTTCCGCCGCTGCACCCTCCGCCGGTGCATTCGGGAAACAGAATTTTATTAGCCGCGACCATATCGACCTCAAAATAGACTTACTAATTTGATCATAACGCGCCGGGGCGGTGGGCGGAAGTCGCCGCGCCGCCCGGCCATCACTGCCCACAATGTTCCATATCAGCCTATCGCGACCGTGGCAACAACTTTTTTCAGGTGCTCGCCGTTGTTGCGTTTTCCGGGGTTGCATCCCCCGCTTTCTGGATGAAAATGCGTACGGCCAGGCCCAGCAAAAGAGGAATGCACGCGAAGGCTGTAAGTGCGTCGATGCACGCGGACTTGGCCAACTGCTCGACATATCCTGGGGCTCGGGCAGCACCCGCTATCTCACACAGGGCGATGAAAAGAGCGGTGAGCGCGCAGGCGACGTAGAGCCCGATGCGTAGCAGCACCGCTCGCCGGAACAATAGCATTGAGACAGTAGCGAACGGCCAAGCCCCCGCAAAGAACCAGCCGACGGGCCCACCCGGCTGGTGGGGGTGCTGGATGACCTGGACCAAGAGGCCAACGCTAAACACAACGGCGTAGAGCTGGCAGAGCAGCATAAGTACCCTCGCCAGAAGCACACAGTCAGCGCGTGATGGAAGCATTATCGCAGCCCCCCTTAAATAGGCTCCGTCCAATCCCGGTGGGAGCTGAACGGGACACCCGCACGATTGAGAGCATCGCCCAGCCCGCAGCGACGCCCTTCAGGTGATGACCTCCCCCTTGTGCGGGCCGTAAAGCACCTCGCCGTTTTCGCTGATCAGGCTTGCCATCCAATATCGGTATCGGTGGCGCCTTTTTGTGTCAGGGAAGATCACGCGAACTACGCCGCCGCGGAAATCTTCGCCGTGCGGAAAGATTGGCGGAAGCCTGAAGTTCCCGGCCCTGTCAACGTACCCGAACCGGAGTTCGCCCTGTCGCTTTACGGCGACGCGCGCAAGGCCACCTTTGAACCCACTCGGCTTGGCTACCCTGCGTCCGCCACCCTTTTTTCCATGGTCGTAAATGCAGGACACGAATTTCGGCTCAAATGCGTACTCTCCCTTTTTGTTGATCGCCCCCCAAAGCCGTCCAATACGCACCCACGCGAGCCCCTCCGAAAAAAACCTGCAGTCTCCGAACTTCGGCTCGGCGAGGAATTCGCCTTTCTTGTTGATGAGCCCCCAGAGGCGGCCGACACGCACCCACGCCACGCCTCCCTTGAAGCCGCCGCTGGCCACGAACCGAGGTTCAATAACGACCCTGCCCTCCGTATCCATAAAGCCCAGGCGTCCGCCTTCCCAGAACCCCACGACCCCCTCCTGGAAATCGGTTTGGAACCGCCGGCGGCGCGTCGGCCCGAATCTCATTTTGAAATCTCTGTCAAAGAATCCGTTAACGTTGCCCAGCTTAAAATATGCCAAGCCATGGGCGAAACCTCGCGTGAAGCTGTAGCATGGCTCGATAAGTAGTTCGCCTTTCCGATCAATAAATCCCCATGCGTCCTCGTCAACCATTGCGGCTGCCACGCCGTCGGTGAAGTCACCAGCGAACCGGAACTTGGGTGGGATCACGACCTCGCCGGCCAAATTGACCAGGCCAACGTAGCCCCGCTCGGCTGCGGCCCACCAGAGCTGGCCTCCCTTGTAGAACATCTCGGTGAATCTCGGCGGTACGAGGAACTTTCCATCGGGATCGATGATGCCGTATTTGCCGTCGACGGAGACAACGGCCGTTCCGTCCTCGAAATCACTGATGTTGTCGAATTGCGGCGGTATCGCGACCTCGCCGCGGCTGTCCAAGTAGCCGCGCCTGCCCTTGCCGCGCCCGAAGTACCAAGCCACCAAGGTTACGCCGCAGCCGGCGGTCGCGCACACCGTGGCGCCGCCCACCCGGCCGGAGCCATTCCCACCGCCTCGCGCCCGTGCTTTAGGATTCATGGCCAAAATCACTCCGCTGGAATTACAACCTCATCCGGCCCAACGGGCTCCTCTACCACGGGCGCGGGAGCAAAGAGGTTCCGTGCCCTGCCTTCAGCGATTAATATTTCAGCAATCGCGGCCATAAGAGCCTCAAAATGCATTTCTTGTCGGCAGCATAACGCGCCGGGGCGGTGGACGGAAGTTGCCGCGACGCGTGGTTGTCGCGCACTTTGCCTGCCGCTCCGGTAGCCTAAACTTCCTGCCACGTTGGCCCATCGGTCTGCTCCGGAAAATCCAACCGAGAGGCCCGAGCGTACACGACGCGAAAATGCCGGCCCCAGGCGGCGGGCGAGGGATTCACGGTGCTCTCTCCATGCCGACGGCGACGAGAACCTGCTCGCACCGCTGCGCTTCCTCCCGTCGCGAGCAGCGCCACCTGTGGAACCCAATGGCGACGATAACCGCCACAATCAGTCCGGCGGCGATTCCTGCTATGCCTTCACCGTGCTGCCGGTCGGCACCGGTAAGGTAGGACAATCCTAGAAAAAAGCAGACGAGCCCGAAGAGGGCACCGCCGGGTACGGACAAGGGAAAAATGGGCACACGCGTGGTGGCGGACCAACTGTCGTCGGGCGCCCGGCTGATCAGCGCAATGACGCGTGGATTTCCCCACCCCTGCGGGTCGGGGATCAGGGGTGCGCTGCTGGCCGGGGATTCTTCTCCCCCGGATCGCGTTTCCCCGAGGGTCCGCGTCGCACGCGATTGCGCTGGCAGCAAGGCGTATGTTGCGCCGCGGAGCGGCCAAGCGTCAAAGAGCAAAGGAAATTCCTCCGCCGACACCACCCGTACGCCCGCCCGCCTCGCCGCTGTGCGTAGCTCAACTCCGTCGATCTCCCTGCCGGTGAAAGTTAGTCTGCTCATCGCCATCCTCCGCCTAGCCCTGAGCCCCCGCGCCGCACAAGCTGGTCACTCTACAGCCCACCGAACAAATATTCCCACCGGAAGGGGGAGGCTGCCGATGATACCGAGAATCCCAGTTGCGTAGAGCACGTTCAGCGGGGAATTTGCATAACGATCTGAAATCATCGACACCGCGATGACCGCCGTTCCCAAGCCGTAGAGCACCGGCAAACACGCGAAATATCCCGCGATGCGGATAAGCATTTTGCTTCCGCCAAAGATCATCACACCGGTCGCGAACCACCAGCAACCGACCATCACCCAATCCGCAAAGCCGCCCGGCATGCGGCCGGCCAAAACGTGCAAAAGCATGTACGCGGCCAAAATAGAGGCGTAGAGTTGGAGGATGGCCAAGGTCACGGTCGCGATCACCCGATAAGCAGCGCCAGGGAGGGCCATAGCCTTCATTTTAATCCCCCATCGAAAGGCTCCATCCAACCCCAATACGAGTTGAAGGGTATCCCCGTCGCATCAGCCGCGTTGCCGAACGCTTGGAACCGGTTTGGACGGCCATCTGTTTCTTAATTTTATTTATCGCGACCATAACGCGGCCTCAACACTGGCTCACCGTGAAAATCATAACGCGCCGGGGCGGGGCGTGGAAAGCTCCCGCTTGGTTCAGGTGACTGTTCCTCGTATCACGGTAACCCGCTGAAAAACACGAAAACGCGCCCCGGATCGCCGGAGCCATCACTCTGGAGATATCCATCTACACCTGCCCGGAAAGATTGCCACGCCCACTTCCCCAGTCATACTTAAAAAGAGTTGTTTTTTGCCTCTTTTACGATATGATTGGGGCGTGAACAGCGTTCAGGAGTTTGTCGATTCACAGCTTGCCCAGGGTCGGGGTTTCTTCACGAAACCAGCCGCCTTGGTTCAGATCGGTCTATCGCCGGAGGCGCTGAAGTCTGCGATCGCCCGGCTTTTGAGGAAAGGCGACCTCGTTTCCCCGCGACGAGGATTCTACCTGATCTTGCGCCCCGAAGATCGTGTCCTCGGTGCTCCTGACCCCGCCCGATGGATCGACCCCTTGATGAAATTCCTCGAGGTCGATTACCGCATCTCCCTGCTTCGTGCGGCGGCGTTTCATGGGGCTGCCCGTCAGGCAGCGATGGTGTTTCAGGTCATCGCGCCACGACAGCTTTCGGGAATCGAGATTGGACGCCAGAAGATCGAGTTTCTGTACCAGTCACCAAAAACCTTCTGCAAGGCGAACCGCTCCGAATGGCTTTCACAACTTAAGACGAACGCAGGGTTCGCCAGGGTTGCCGGAGTGGAACTGACCCTGCTCGACATCTGCCGCTATTTCCATCGGGCTGGCGGGATCAATGGGGCCGCGCAGGCTGTCAACGACATGGGCAGGAAAGCCGACGCCCGCGTTCTCGCCAAGGCAGCCGGCGCTTACGAGAACTCGGCGGTCAGGCGGCTTGGCTACCTTCTGGAACGATTTGGGCATTCCCGGCAGGCCAATGCACTGCGGCCCTTTGCCGAAAAGGCCAAGTCTTTCAAGCCGCTCGATCCATCGGTCAAACCCATCGTTCCCGAACTGGCCGGGATGGAGGAACGAAACGCGGACTGGAAACTGTTGATTAACGTGGCGGTTGAGATTGACCAATGATTCCATTGGCACATATCCAGCAATGGACGGCGCACGCTCCCTGGCCTGACCTGCGACAGGTGGAGCAGGATTTGATTATCTGCCGCGCGTTGTGTGATTTATTTGGCAGTGAGCAGCTACAGGGCAAGATTGCATTCCGTGGCGGTACGGCAATCAATAAGTTGCTCTTTGGTGAGCCGTTGCGATATTCCGAAGACATCGACCTCGTGCAAACGCAGCCAGAGCCTATCAAAGCGACGGTTGGAGAGATACGCGACATCCTTTCCTGGCTTGGGAGGTGCAGCTATAAAGCCGCTACGCATTCCGTACACCTGGCGTACAAGTTCACGCCGGAAACAGGCGACGGCAGCCCGCTCAAACTCAAGATTGAAATCAATACGCGGGAACACCAGAATCATCTTGGCCTGAAGGCCTATCAATTTGAGATCGTGAGCGACTGGCATCAGGCGAAGGCCGAGATCGTCTCGTTCGAGCCGGAGGAGCTTTTCGGAACCAAACTGCGGGCGTTGCTCCAACGAAATAAGAACCGCGATCTCTTCGACCTCAACGAAGGGTTGCTCCAACTCGAGCTCAACCGCGATAAACTGCTTGCGTGCTTCGACCACTATCTCAAACAGGAAGGCCACCCGATCAGCCGAGCGGACGCGGAGGAGCGAATGCTTAAAAAACTCAATCGAGGCCTGACGCAAGACATTGCACCCTTGCTTCCGGCTGGCGTGAGTTTCGACGAAGATGCCGCCATCGCGGCGTTTGGCCGAATCTGGGGCGAACTGATCACACGGATTCCGGGCGAATCGTGGAAATCGTCGAAGGCCGTGATCGCAGCGATCCGCAAGGCAAAAATCCCAGCCTTACTCGACGGCATTTACGAGTGAATCCATCCTCGCTTGGGTATGGCCTGGATTCTCATCTCAGCGGTGCGTGCTGAGAGCCAACATCACCGCCATGCGACCGGGCTTCCCCACGAACCGTGGACAGGGGCAGGGGATGAAAGTTAATCCCCCGAATCGTGTAATAACTGAGTATGAATTCCAGGCCAATTCAGGTTCGGGCTGCCGGCCAGCCGAACACGTTTTTGGTGGCGTTTGCCGCGGCAGCTTTATTTTGGCGTGCGGTTATCCGCAACGTTGATCAGGCCGGAGCGCATTTTGCCAACGACATCGATTTCGGAGCGGAATTTTGCATGCTGTGCGGTGCTGATTAAGCTGCGACGATGGGCGAGCTCAACTAGCGGAATAAATTTTCGGGCCGAACGAGGAGCAATTATAAGCAATTATAAAGGGGTGTTTTCGATCAGGCCCGGTAAGCCAACGCGCAACTGCCTTCTGTATATTCTAATGCAGTATCCTCATAAAAATTTGTGCCCAATGCGAATGCGGGTGGCCTCCCCAATAGGCGAACATGATCATGTTCACACATGCCCATAGTAAAAGAGCCAGCGACAACCCAAGCAACCATTTGCCGCCGCGCATCTTGATAGCCATCACGCCGATCACCAAGGCGGCGACGACGGCCGGAAAGAAAAGCAGCTTCACCTCGCCGGGTGCGAACGGGACGATGACGGCAACTACAAACGTAAGCCAGCCCCATACCAGTGGCCGCCCCTGCAAGCGCGATGCCATCAGCACACCGCCTTCCATACCGCAGACCCGAGCGCATGTGCGGCACCCACGTTGGACTGCGGCGGCTGGAGGCCGAGGCTCGGCGAATAATCGCGATTGGGTTCATAATACAGCCCCGTCACCGCATCCAGCGTCATCCCCTGATACAGATTATTCACCAGCGGCTGCGTGCCGGTTGGCGGCGTGCTCCAATCGGCATTGAGTACCGTGATCGTGCCGTACGGACTGTAAACATACCGCTGCACCACGCCCCAGGTTTGCGTGCTGCTGTTGTAGCCGATCACCGCCGTGGTGTCCCAGTTCGCATCCTGCGTGAAATAGAGCCGCGAATTCGGCTGAATCACCCCGCCGGTGTAGCTGTCCTGCAATACCGCGGCATTGATGTACGCCGCACTCCAGACCATCTGCGAGGTGACATTGGAAGCCGCTGTGCCGTTGGTGCGGGTTTCAATCGCCTGCCAGTTGGCATCGTAATAGATGTAATTCGTCGTGCCGGCGGGAACGCCGCTGCCTCCCTGCGGATAGCTTTCCGTGATCCGGTACCCGCGGGCATCATATGTGTATTGGGCGATGACCGCCCCGGCGGCATTTTTTACCTCCACCAGCCGATTCCATGCGTCAAAGACATAGGTGTTGCCGTTCTGATCGGAGATCATGTTCCCGTTGGCATCGTAAGTCGGCGTGGCCGAGCCGGAGATCGAGGTGATCTGATTCTGGGCGTTGGCCGATTCGGTCTGCGTGGTGGTGCC